>JBDRSZ010000098.1:0-10447 GCA_043824415.1 bacterium
TTAGAATGATGAATACACAAACCACAGATGAACACAGAGAAAAACACAGAAATTATAAAACATAGTTAAATTGGTTTATGACAGTGTTTCAGATGATTCCTTTCAATTCACTCCATTTATAGTCGAACCAAAGTGGTTTTCGGATTTCACAATGTGGTCCTCTCCTTTTTTCAAGGAGAGGATTTAGGTGAGGTCTCCGATAAAAATCCGAAAACCACTTTGTGTTGAGTATAAATACGTTGTCTTCTCTTTTTCTGTGTTGTTCCGTGTTGATCCGTGGTGAATATTTCAGGCTAGAAATTATTTCCCGGATGCCGCCTCCTTGATGAGATGCCTTGCAATCACCTCCCGCTGGATTTCGCTCGTCCCCTCGTAGATCTCCGTGATTTTTGCATCCCTCAGTAATTTTTCTGCAGGACACCCGCTCACGACACCGTGACTCCCGCATATACTCACACCATCCGTGGCCACATCCACGGCCACGGCCGAGGCAAAGAGCTTTGTCATCGCAGAGGATTTCGAAAAATCCTTTTCCCCCGAATCGATGATGCGGGACACCGCGTACGTCAGCGCCCGCGCCGCCTCGATCTTCGTGGCCATCTCCGCGAGCTTCGACTGAACCGATTGGTAGCCGGAAATCGACTGACCTCCGCGGATGTGGCGCCGGCTGAAATCCACTGCATAATCCAGCGCACCCTGCGCGATCCCGATGGCCTGCGCAGCCACTCCGGGACGGGCTTTATCGAAAGTCCTGACGGCCACGAGGAATCCCATGCCCTCTCTTCCCAGCAGGTTCTCAGCCGGAACACGGCAGTCTTCGAAGACCAATTCGCACGTGGCCGACGCCCGAATCCCCATTTTTTCGTACTTCTTCCCGTACGAAAAACCCGGTGTTCCATCTTCGACGATGAAAGCCGACGCGCCCCTGCTGCCCTTGCTCGGATCCGTCGAAGCGATGATCGTATAGAACTTGGCCTGGCCCCCATTCGTGATGAATATTTTCCCGCCGTTGAGCACGTAAGAATCCCCGTCCTTCTTCGCCGTCGTCTTGATATTGCCCGCATCCGATCCTGCTTCGGGCTCGGTGATCCCGAAAGCGCCCAGCTTCTTCCCGGCGAGCAAATCCGGCAGGTGTTTCTTCTTCTGCTCTTCGCTCCCCGCCAAAAGGAGGGGGATGACGCCCAAGGCCGTACCCGCCAAACCCAACGCAATGCCTCCACAGGCCCTCGAAAGCTCCTCCGTCACCAATACGAGTCCCATGATCCCCAGACCCAACCCGCCGTCCTCTTTATCGATATAAGTACGGAAGAAATCATTCTCTGCCAGGATCTCCATAATTTCCCACGGGAATTCCTCGGATTCATCGTACTTGGAAGCAACAGGTCGAATATGTTCGCGTGCAATTTTCCTCGCGAGATTCCGAAATTTCATCTGTTCTTCATTTAAAAAATACTCCATCCCTTTCCTCCTTAGCGTAATCTCTCTCCCCTCTACTCTCCCTTTAACCCCAATCGTTGTATCGCTTGAAAGGCCGCCTCTTGTTCCGCTGTTTTTTTTCGGTATCCTTTTCCTTTGCCCAGGACTTCGCCGCCCACGATCACTTCAACTGTAAACTCCTTCCGGTGATCGGGTCCTCGTTCCTTAAGGACCCGATATTCCAGACTGGCGATCCCCTCCGCCTGGACGTGTTCCAACAGCCAGCTCTTATAATTGGAATGAGTTGTTCCCATGAAAAAAGTATCTATGTCCTTCATCGCCTGCTCCTGGACAAACCGCCGCGCCTCGTCCAGCCCACCATCCAGATAAATCGCTCCGAGCAATGCTTCGTACGCATCCGTGAGGATGGACAACCGATCCCTTCCTCCTGTTTTCTCCTCTGCATCTCCTACGAATAGATACTTCCCCAGTCCAATACGTTTGGCATGAATCCCGAGCATTTCACGACTGACAATGACCGATTTAGCCTTTGTCAGTTCCCCTTCGCTCTTTTCCGAATACTTACGATACAATTCTTCCGTAACGATCAGTCCTAAGACGGCATCTCCCAAGAACTCAAGACGTTCGTTCGAGTTCCCACGACCGAACTCTCCAGAAATGAAAGATCGATGCGTAAGCGCCTGATGCACGACCGTCGCGTCCTGAAATCGGTATGAAATCAAACGATAAAGGGAATCCAATGACACGGATTCCCCTCTCTTAACATCATCCTTCCTGCGGAAGAGAGAGAGACACAATTTCCTTATAAATCCTCGGTCCGTCATAAGGATTTTTATCCGTCGAACCGTTTTAGGCACAAACACACATTGTGCCCTCCGAATCCGAAGGAATTCGAAAGGGCGACCTTGACTTTTTGCTGTCGAGCCGTATTGGGAACGTAGTCAAGATCGCATTCAGGGTCTGGCACCTCATAATTGATCGTCGGAGGGAGCACACCGTTCTTCACAGTGAGAACCGCTCCTATAAACTCCACAGCACCGGAAGCTCCCAACAGATGCCCGATCATCGACTTGTTCGAACTCATGGCGAGTGTGTACGCATGGTCCTTGAACAGCGTCTTCACTGCCAGCGTTTCCGTCCGGTCGTTGGGCGGCGTAGACGTGCCGTGGGCGTTCACATAATCGATGTCTTCGGGATTTAGGCCCGCGTCCTCGATGGCTCGCTTCATGGCCAAGACGGCGCCCTTCCCCTCCGGATGGGGAGCCGTGATGTGATAGGCGTCTCCGGTAAACCCGTAACCAGCGAGTTCCGCATAGATGGCAGCTCCCCGCTTTTTAGCATGTTCGAGCTCTTCCAGCACGACCATGGCTGCGCCTTCACCGATGACAAATCCATCCCTTTCTGCATCGAACGGCCGGCTCGCCCGCGTGGGCTCATCGTTTCTCATCGATAGAGCCTTCATATTTGTGAATCCGGCAACGGCCAATTCTGTGATGACGCTCTCCGTTCCGCCTGCAATCATTATATCCGCATCACCCCTCTGAATATGCATGAGCGCCGTTCCTAATCCGTGAGAAGCCGAAGCGCACGCGGACACAGTGCAGTAATTCGGTCCCATGAATCCGTACCGAATTGAGACACGACCCGGCGTGATGTCAGGAATCATCATCGGGATGAAAAATGGACTTACCCTTCGAGGTCCCTTCTCGAATAGCTTGCGTTGCTCTTCCTGATAAACGATCATCCCGCCGATGCCGGAGCTGATGATAACTCCCACTCGGGTCGGATCTTCTTTTTCTGTATCCAAACCAGAGTCGCGAACGGCTTCATCCGCAGCCACCAAACCATAATGCGTAAATGGATCCATCCGCCTGGCCTCTTTCGGATCGATGAATTGTTTCACATCGAACCCCTTGACTTCGGCTGCGATCTTGACTTCGTATACTTCTGTATTAAATCTCGTGATTGGAGCAACACCGCTCTTCCCATCGATGAGAGCTTCCCAGAACGTGGGCGCATCGTTCCCAATAGGCGTTATAGCGCCAATGCCCGTAACAACAACCCGACGCTCCTTCATGAAAGTGCCTCCTTGATGTAGTGATACCCATCACTGGAGTGTGACTGCGATCCAGACTTCTCCCCATTATCGAAACTTGGAGCGATCAGTACGGTAGTCCGATACCGAAAATGCTTTCCGTGTGAAATGATAGAAGTCCCGTCCTCAACTTCAGAGACGGGACTTCCAATCGTCTCCATTCATTTCTCTGAAAGCCTTTTCTTCAAGTACTCCATGGCCTTGCCGACTGATGTCAGCTTCTCAGCATCCTCATCGGGAATCTCGATATCGAACTCTTCTTCGAAGGCCATGACCAACTCCACCGTATCCAAAGAATCCGCTCCTAGGTCATCGATGAAGGAAGCTTCTTTGGTGATTTCGTTCGGATCTACTCCCAGCCGATCTACAATGATCTCTTTGAACTTCTCTTCGTCGATCATTCTGTTTTCACCTCCTTTTCTGTACAAAAAATTGTGTTGGTGTATTCAATACAGGTTTTCCGAAATCTCCATTTCGGACGGTATCATTCACGCCCAAATCAGACCATCAGCAGTCCTCCATCCACATGGAGCACTTGACCCGTGATGTAATCCGATGCGGATGATGCTAAAAAGGCAACGGCCTTCGCAACATCCTCAGAACTGCCGGGCCTCCTCGCGGGGATGATTGAAAGATACGATGTCTTGATTTCTTCTGAAAGGTGGCCCGTCATATCCGTCTCGATGTAGCCCGGCGCGACGGCATTCACTTGAATGTTCCGTGACGCCGTTTCCTTGGCCACGCTCTTCGTGAACCCGATCAGGCCCGCTTTCGAAGCAGCGTAATTCGCCTGCCCTGCATTCCCCATCACGCCCACGACTGAAGCGATGTTGATGATCTTCCCCATCCGCTGCTTCATCATTCCCCGGATGACGCGTCTCGTGCAGAGGAACGCACCTCTTAAATTCACGCCCAGCACCGAATCCCATTCATCATCACTCATTCGCATCAACAGATTGTCCCGCGTGATTCCGGCATTATTCACGAGAATGTCGATCCGTCCGAACGCTTTCGTCGCTTCCTCCACAAGTCCATCCACATCACTCACAGAGGACACATCCGCTTTGACGACGATCGCCCGAACTCCCAAACCCTCGGCTTCCTTAGCCGCTGCTTTCGCCCCTTCAAAATCCACATCCGAAACGACGACATCGCAACCCTGACGCGCCAATTCCAGCGCTATCGCCCTGCCGATTCCCCGGGCGCCTCCCGTGACAAGGCCTATTCGATCTTGAAGGTTTCCCATAAACTCTTCCTCATCCCTCACGATGGGTCGAATCAAAACGCATCGAACTCATCCACAGTTCCGCATTGCATCAGCGACACATCCTTGTCGATCCTTCTCACAAGACCCGACAATACCTTGCCGGCTCCCACTTCGATAAATCTGGTGACGCCGTCCTTGACCATATTTTGGATCGTCTCGATCCACCTGACGGAATGCGTCAATTGATGATGGAGCAAAGTCCGGATCTCTCCAGAATTCGAGACTGCTTTCGCGGTGACGTTGGCGTACACGGGGATCTCCGGTTTTCGGATATTCATCTCTTTCAACTTTTTACCGAAAGAGACCACGGCGCTCGCCATCAGAGGAGAATGAAAAGCCCCACTCACTGGAAGCGGAAGAACTCTACGGGCTCCTCTTTCTTTTGCCAACGCCATCGCTGCTTCTACCCCTTCTTTCGATCCGGAAATCACTACCTGTTCAGGTGAGTTGTAATTCGCGGGCTGCACGATACCCTCCTCTTGAACCTCCATGCAGAGATTCAATACCTGCTCCGGTTCCAGACCGATTACAGCTGCCATGCTCCCGGGTTTTTTCTCCCCCGCCTCTTGCATAAGATTTGCCCTTTCCCGGACGAGTTCCAGCCCTTCCTCGAACGAAAAGGTATTCCCGTATGCCAAAGCTGAGAATTCTCCCAAGCTGTGACCCGCAGCTGCCGACGCGATGACTGCTTTATCTCTCAGCAATCGGGCGATGGCATAACTATGGACGTACAACGCAGGCTGAGTGAACCGCGTCTGCTTTAATTTCTCCTCCGGTCCGTCGAACGATACGCCAGCGAGGTCGAATCCTAAAACATCCTCCGCTTTCTCGTAATACGTTTTCGCATCCGCAAATCGATCGAAAAAGTCCTTCCCCATCCCCACGATCTGAGAACCCTGTCCAGGAAAGAGAAAACCTATTTTATCAGACGAGGCGATACCTTCATCCCTCCTCAAAATTGAACCAAACACGAGCCCCACGTGAAACCGGCGCCGAACGCGACCAAAAGGGCCTTGTGTCCATCCTTCAACCGGCCCTCCCGCCTCGCCTGATCCAACGCAATAGGAATCGAAGCTGCTGAAGTATTTCCGTATTCCTGAATATTCACGAATACCTTGTCTTTGGGAAGCTTCATCCGCTTCCCGATGGCATTGATGATCCGTATATTGGCTTGGTGAGCGAACAGCAGGTCTATGTCTTTCGCATGGGTTCCAGCCGCTTTCAACGCATGAGCTGCCGCATCGGCCATCGTCCTCACAGCGTGCTTGAACACTTCACGTCCCGCCATTCGAATATAGTGCAATCGCTCGTCCACAGTCTCATGCGTCGTCGGATGCGTCGAACCTTCACCGGACATGTGCAGAAGATAGTCCAACCGTCCGTCGCTTTTCACGTACGTCGATAGAATCCCCTTTTTCCCATCTGAAGATCCGATAACGGCGGCTCCCGCCCCGTCTCCGAACAGTACACAGGTCGCGCGATCCTCCCAGTCCGTGATTCTTGAAAGGACTTCTGAACCAATGACAAGTATCTTTTTATCCGGACAATGCCTGATGAAATCGTCTGCAAGCGTCAGACCGTAGATGAATCCCGAACAAGCAGCAGCAATATCGAAAGCAGCCGCGTTCTCCGCACCCAGTTTGGCTTGAACCCGACAGGCCGTGGATGGGAACCTGGAATCACCCGTCACTGTTCCGACGATG
The DNA here is from genome assembly GCA_043824415.1 of bacterium. Lineage (GTDB taxonomy): Bacteria > Zhuqueibacterota > QNDG01 > QNDG01 > DSAB01 > JBDRSZ01. The sequence goes on from JBDRSZ010000098.1 coordinate 6,503, forward strand.
ATGACATCCAATTCATCTGCCGAGATGCCCGCATCGTCCAATGCCCGCTGGCCTGCCAGCATGGCCAAATCGGAATTCGTCTTGTCTTTTTCGAGAATATAACGCCGTTCGATGCCCGACCGCTCGCGTATCCATTCATCCGTCGTATCCACCATCTTTTCCAGATCGAAATTCGTCAGAACCTTCCCAGAGACTGCCGAGCCCGTTCCAAGAATCATCGACTTCGGACTATCTTTCACCCGCAACTCCCTTCATCGTTTGAATCTCTTCTTCGATGCGGTGGGTCACATTCCCTTGAACCATTTTCCACGCCTCTTCAATCGCATTGCGAATGGCGCGTGGGCTCGATCTGCCGTGAGAGATGATGCAATTCCCTTTCACTCCTAAAAGGGGAGCGCCGCCGTATTCCTGATAATCGAAAAGCTTGAACAATTTCCTTAAGCTCGGCCGGATGAGATACAACCCAATGGCGCCGGGCAGATTTCCCCTGATCGTCCGCTTCATCGAAAATGAAATCATCTTGGCAAGACTTTCTTCGAATTTGAGAAGCACATTCCCAGTAAACCCGTCGCAGACAACCACATCGGCCTTACCCTGAAGGATGTCCCGTCCTTCTATATTTCCAATGAAGTTCAAAGAACTCTCCTTGAAGAGCAAATACGCTGCCTGCGTCGCCTCATTCCCCTTGCTCGACTCCTCTCCGATATTGAGAAGGCCGACTCGCGGTTTATCGACACCCAAGACATGATTCACAAGGATCGAACCCATTTTGCCGAATTGGATCAGATGTGAGGGTTTGCAATCCACATTCGACCCGACATCCAAAAGCAAACAGACGCCCGATTCACTCGGCATGAACGACCCGATCGCCGGACGCAAGACTCCCGGAATCGGTTTTAATAACAAAAGAGCCGTCGCCATGACCGCACCCGTGTTTCCCGCACTCACAACAGCATCCGCCTTGCCCTCCTTGTGCAAACGGAACGCCACGGCAATCGACGAATCGGGCTTCTTCCTCAGAGACTTGGAAGGAGATTCATCCATCTCAACTTTCTGGGAAGCATGACAGATAGAAAAAGGAAGATCCTTGATGAAATGATGATGCTTCAATTCCTCCTGCACGGCCGCCATATCTCCGACGAGTACGACCTCGTATCTTCCCTCGGCCTTCCGAACGGCATCTACAGCTCCGGTCACAGTCGCTTCCGGAGCTTTATCCCCGCCCATCGCATCAACAGCTATACGGATCATTCAGAAAAATCTCCTCAACTCTCCTTGGGAACCACGACCATCCGGCCCGCATAATACCCGCAGTTGGGACATGCCCTGTGTGGCAACTTGGGTTGATGACAGTGGGAACATTCCGTCACACTGGGTGCGCTCAACTTCTTGTGGGTTCTTCTCTTGTCCCTTCTCGACCTGGATGTTTTTCTTTTTGGTAACGGCACAAAGCCTCCTTGATGAATAAAATCAATCCTTAAATCCGATATTTTTCAAAGCCTCCCAGCGTGGTTCCGTTTCATCTCGCGGGCAAGAACACCGCTCCTCGTTCAGGTTGGCTCCGCATCTTGAACATAAACCCAGACATGCTTCGTCGCACAGACATTTCGACGGAACGGCCAGCAGGAGTGCATCCAACACATCCTGCGTAAGATCAATCTCCTGGGATGACGGAGGCAAAAAACGAACATCATCGCTCTCTTCCGCCCGACCCTTCAAGTCATCGAAAGTGAACAGCGTTCTCTCCGCCCCCTCGACAATCCTCCGAAATTCAACGCCGCAGCGATCGCACAGGAATCTACATTCTCCCTTGACCTTCAGATCGATTAAATAATCATCGCCCATCGCGGTCACGGTAGCCACGACCTCGACCTCATCTGAGAGAAAAAAACTCTCTCGCACATCAGCATCAGGCCAGACCGCACGAAATTGAAATGTAGAAACACCCTCCTTGATCGCTTCCAGCGGGATGGCAAGTTTGTCCATGCGAATTGAGGCCAAATTTACAGAATTCTCCGGTAATAATCAAGATAAAAAATGGCAATCAGTGGAAATGGCAATCAGGAACGAATCCTAATTCCTACCATTTTCCAGTACACAGGTATTCATGCATCGCTCTGGCCGCTTTCCTCCCCGCACCCATCGCGGAAATCACAGTCGCAGCGCCCGTGGCGACGTCTCCGCCGGCAAACACGCCCTTCTTTGAAGTCTTACCCGTCTCCTCATCGATGATGATCGTTCCCCACTTGCTGATCTCTAGACCGGGCGTTGTGTTCGGAATGAGAGGATTGGGACTGTTGCCGATGGATACCACGACGACATCCACCGGAATTCGGAAATTTGAACCCTCCTTCGGTACGGGCCGTCTCCTGCCCGAAGAATCAGGCTCCCCCAACGTCATCCGAATGCATTCAACTTCCTTGACGTTTCCATTCTCATCTCCATGATAAGCCACGGGATTCGTCAAAAGGTTGAAAATAACACCCTCCTGCTCGGCATGATGAATCTCTTCATTCCGAGCGGGCATCTCTGTGCGCGACCTCCGGTAAATGATAAAAGACTTCTCCGCACCCAAGCGGAGTGCAGTCCTGGCTGAATCCATGGCCACGTTCCCGCCTCCGATCGTAGCCACGCGTTTTCCCCGTGCGATGGGTGTATCGTATTCAGGAAAGAGATAGGCCTTCATCAAGTTGGCGCGAGTGAGGTACTCGTTGGCGGAATAGATATTGTTCAAATTCTCACCTGGAATATCCATAAACCAGGGAAGTCCCGCGCCCGTCCCCAGGAAGACCGCATCATACTCATCGAAGAGTTCTTCCACTGTCCTGATGGTGCCCACAACCAAATCCTTCTCCAGTCGAACGCCCATTCTGCACAGGAACTCCACTTCCCGGGCCACAATCCGCTTGGGCAGACGGAATTCGGGAATTCCGTACACGAGGACGCCTCCCGCTTCGTGAAGGGCTTCGAACATCGTTACGTCGTGGCCCATTTGGATGAGATCTCCGGCGACAGTGATGCCCGCCGGTCCCGATCCAACGACTGCCACGCGCTTCCCCGTCTTTTTCTTTTTGGGAAGAAGCTCTGCTTCTCCCTGTTCTGCCTCCCAATCCGCGGCGAACCGTTCCAATCTCCCAATGGCCACGGACTCCATCTTTTTCGCCAGGACGCACACCTTCTCGCACTGTTCCTCCTGAGGACACACTCTGCCGCATACGGCGGGGAGCACGTTCTTTTCCTTCAGTACATTGATGGCGCCCCGGAAGTCTCCCTCGGCAATGCGTCCGATAAAACCCGGAATGTTGATCTCCACGGGGCATCCGGAGACGCACGATGGTTTTTTACACTTCAGGCATCGTTTCGCTTCATTAATCGCTTCCTCGTCGGAATACCCGTAAGGTACCTCCAAGTTGTTGTGAACGCGCTCTTCCGCAGGCTGTTCTCGCATTTTCGTTTTTATAGGTTGAATCTTCGGCATATGTCTGACCTTACGCTTTTGAATGAATTTCTTCCGATACCGTTTCTTCCTTCACGTACGCCTTCCTCCGAGTCAGGAGAAGGCCCCAGTCCACTTCGTGTCCGTCAAAATCAGGTCCGTCCACACAGGCAAACTTGGTTTTCCCTCCGACTTCGACCCGACACGCGCCGCACATTCCCGTCCCGTCGACCATCACGGGATTCAGGCTCACAATCGTTTTCACTCCAAACGGACGCGTCGCCTCGGACACGTCGTACATCATGAACGTACATCCGATGGCGACGACACGGTCGATCTTCTCTCCCCTTGCCAGCATCTCCTTTAAACGATCGGAATTGTGCCCCTTCTCACCCAGCGACCTGTCATTCGTCGAAATGATGAGAGTATCGCTCACCTCCCTTAATTTCTCCTCCCAGTACAGGAGGAACCGGCTCCTCGCTTCGATGAAAGAGAGCACACGGTTCCCC
>JBDRSZ010000099.1:0-3604 GCA_043824415.1 bacterium
TTCAGAGACCGCAGCGGTGAGACTCTCTTCATCGATGCTCGCAAGACGGGCTCTCTCATCGACCGGATCCATAGAGATCTTTCCGATGAAGAGATCGGCAAAATAGCGGAGACCTACCATGCCTGGCGGGGAGAGGAGGACGCCGAAAAATACGAGGATGTCCCGGGCTTCTGCAAAAACGCCAAGACCGACGAGATCAAGGAGCACGGCTATGTGTTGACCCCGGGCCGATACGTGGGAGCGGCCGAGGTCGAAGACGACGGGATTCCCTTCAAGGATAAAATGACGGAACTCACGATTAAACTCTATGAGCAGTTTGCCGAATCCGACCAACTCGAAGCCGCCATCCGAAAGAACCTGGAGGTCTTGGGCTATGGGGAGTGACTTTTCATTAAAAAGAGTGCGATCATTAGTTCAGAACTCTATTCAGAAGCTTATCAATGATGATGCTGATCTATTAGATATCAATGTTAATGAGCGTTCCATTTCACATAAATTTGCTGAGTACCTTCAGCAGGAGTTTTTAGGTTGGAATGTGGACTGTGAATATAATCGGAAGATGGGAGAGACAAAAAGATTAAATGTGATCTTTAATAACGTGACTGATCAGGATATTGAAGCGAAAACTGTTTTCCCTGATATTATCGTCCATCGTAGACAAACCGATAAAAATCTTCTCGTAATCGAAATGAAAAAGTCCGGTAATAATTTTGATAATGATGTAAAAAAGCTAAAGGCCTTTACTGGAGATGAAGATGGATACAGATTTGGTCTTTTGTTGATTATTAACTCTAAAAATGAACCACAGCAAACATGGTTCGATGATGGAGATGAGATGGATCCCCCTTCAAATCGAGGGAAAAAAGAGAGAGTCCATGGAAAGTGATTGGCAGGAATATAGGCTCGCAGACCTCTGTGATTCGATTGATTATGGTTTTACTACCTCAGCAATTGAAGAGCCAGTAGGTCCGAAGTTACTTCGTATTACTGATATTGTTTCCGGGCATATAGACTGGGAAACCGTACCCTTCTGTAACTGCGATCAAGATACGACTGAAAAATACCTTTTAAATGACAATGATATTGTTATTGCACGGACTGGTGCAAGCACCGGAAGTAGTATGTATGTATCTGAGCCTCCTAAAGCAGTTTTTGCTTCATATCTTGTGAGATTGAAAATCTCAGAGAAAGCTATTTCAAGATTCATCGCATATTTCCTCAAATCTCCAATGTTTTGGACCTTTATGAGAGGGATTTTGGGGGATAAATCAGCTCAACCAAATGCCAGCGCCAGGACAATGACACAAGTCAAGTTGAGGTTGCCTTCTCTCCCAGATCAAAGCGCGATAGCTCATATTCTCGGATCGTTGGACGACAAAATCGAATTGAACCGGCGGATGAACGAGACTCTGGAAGCCATGGCTCGTGCTATTTTCAAGTCCTGGTTTGTGGATTTCGATCCGGTCCGTGCTAAAGCCGAAGGTAGAGATCCTGCCCTTCCCGCCGAAATCGCCGCTCTCTTCCCCGAAAGTTTCGAGAACTCAGAGCTTGGGGAAATTCCGAAAGGGTGGGAAGTTAAGACAATTGGTGAAGTGGTCGAATTTGCGTATGGAAAAGCCCTAAAGGCATCAAACAGAAAGCCCGGTTGTGTCCCGGTCTTTGGCTCTAATGGCCCTGTGGGATTTCACAATGAAGCTTTGGTCAAGGGTCCCGGTATCGTTATTGGCAGAAAAGGCAATCCTGGAATCGTAACATGGTCATATAAGGACTGCTTCCCAATTGACACCACCTTCTATGTCAAACAGACGGTAATTATTTTAAGTCTGAATTATTTGTTCTACGCTCTAAAAGCTCAAGATTTACCGAGCTTAAGCGCTGATTCTGCCGTTCCCGGATTGAACAGGAATTTAGCATACATGAGCAATATCTTGGTACCATCTAAAGAGGTGCTTACTGCATTCGATGAACAAATCGATCCACTTTTTCATAAGATCAATGCAAATGATAACGAGTCGGAATCCCTCGCTTCTCTCCGCGATATCCTCCTCCCCAAACTTATTTCCGGTGAGTTGCGCGTTCCGGATGCCGAGAAGTTCGTTGAGGAGAACGGAGTATGACGAGTAGCCTTGATGACATTGCTCCTGCCTTTCGCGCGTCAGTAAACCGCTGGCCGGACGCTCCGAATATCCAGACACATTATGCTGACCTTGCAAGCACATTTGAAACCAACGGAAGCAGTTTGATTGAACTGTGCAAGTCATTTATAGAAATGGTGTGTATTACAATCATTAATGAACTGAACAAGGACCTTCCAACCTCATCAAGACCGACTACCACAGAATATTTGGGATGTGCTTTAGACGCGCTTGGTATTAGAAATCAAAGAGGATCAAGTGCCCTTGGCACCATTCTTTCTGGCTATAACAAACTATCAAATGGGTTGTCCAATATACGCAATCAGGAAGGTTCGGTTGGTCATGGTAAAGATGGCTTCATCGATGCCATATCAGACCGGCACGCCCGAGTCTATTTGCTGTCTGCAGATACGGTCATTACTTTGCTGCTGCAAGCCTACGATGGCGTGGAGCCTTCGATTCTGAAAACCCGTGAGTCCCACAGTTGTTTCTCTCGCCATAATGAGAGAATCGACGCGTTGACCCGAGTTGATGTGAAAGTTGACGAAGATGGTGTAGTCGAATTGACCTTTCGTGCAGGTACGCTTGGGGATGGGTTTGATATTCGCGTACCCGCAAGCGAGTTGCTCTATTATTTAGACCGTAAGGCATACGTGGATGTGTTGGATGCGATACGGGGAATAACAATGGAACCCGAAGAGAAAGATATGCCTGAACAGGCTGAAGCAGATACGGAGCTACCCGAAGTAGAAAAGCCTGAAAAAAAACCGGAAGAAACAGCTACAATTCATAAGAAGTCTTTATCCGGGAAACTCGAACCGATCACCGATTATCAGGGAAAGTTTGCAGAACTGGTTTCCCCACTTTACGAATTCATTTTACATTCAATTTTGGGCGGTAATTCTGAACATGCAACACAGATCCAAAATCTTACCTATACACTACTTAACGGAATGGAAGATTTGGCGGTTATTGATTGGTATAAGCGTAATTCCACTCTCTCCGAAGTGCGTCTTTTCCTGAAAAAGCTGGTTAAGCTCTTCTCCATAGAAGGAATAAAAGGAGATTCTGTTGATCGGATTATCGATTGGTTGGCGAAACGCACATCCGGGGGTGAGTAATGAAAGAAAACAACGAAATCATCTTCTATAGTTCACCGGATGGGGACAAGAAAGTTGAGGTATTGTTTAAGGATGAAAATTTCTGGCTGATTCAGAAAGCTCTCGCTGACTTGTTCAATGTGAATGTGCCCGCAGTTAGCAAACATCTGAAAAACATCTTTGAATCCGGGGAATTAGTGGAGGATTCAGTTATTTCCATTTTGGAAACAACTGCCGCCGACGGTAAAACCTACAAAACCAAATTCTATAATCTCGATGCCATCATAGCCGTAGGGTACCGGGTCAACAGCTACCAGGCGACCCAATTCCGTATTTGGGCGACCAAAACCTTGAAGGAATTCATCATCA
>JBDRSZ010000100.1:0-10145 GCA_043824415.1 bacterium
GTCAAGAATTTGATGGCAAAAATCGTAGACTTGAAGACGTCTTTAAAGAAGAAAGAAGACGAAATAGAAGTCATCAAGAAGGAGGTCAAAGAGAAGGACGAGAGGAAATCGGGATCGGCTGTGGGTGAAAAACCGATGGCATCGGAGAAGAAGAAAGCAAGCGGCAAAGGTTCTGAAAAGGGCACACAAAAGTAGTGCAACGTCGACTCCGATGGATTCCTTTAATCCCGCCAGAGGCGGGCAAGGGTTTAATTCCCCGCTCCTTGGGGCGTTCAAGGTTTTTGTTTTTGATACCCCGCTGCTTGCGGCGGAGTAGTTCATTCTTAGGGACAGTATGTTTTGCCGTCTTTTTCATGGAGATCCCCTTTTCCGTCCACAGACGAGTCGGGGATATCCGACCTGTTTTTCCTCTATCCGCTGCGGGACGATCGGATTCATCTTTGAACAGAGACGATTCGACGAAGAATCCGATTTCTATCCTTGCCGTGGGAGATTTGATGATGGGGGGAAGAGCCCTTACCATCCTCGAAGAGAGGGGCCCCGACTACCCGTTTGATTCTACGAGAACGATACTTCAACAGGCGGACATTTCGATTGCCAACCTGGAAGCCCCTTTCACGACGAGGGGCGTCGCCTTTGATAAACAGTACACATTCCGTGTTCCTCCTGAATACGCGATCGGTGTGAAACGGGCGGGATTCGACGTGCTTACCTTAGCCAACAATCATGTATTGGATTATGGGCCTGAAGGACTTTTTTCAACGAGCGACATCCTGGATAGTTTGTCCATTGCACATTGCGGCGCAGGACGTGACGCAAAGGAAGCCGAAAGGGGAGTGGTTCTGGAACGCGGCGGATGGCGAGTCGGATTTTTAGCATACTCGATGACGTATCCGAGCGAATTTTGGGACGGTTCTGAGCGTTGTGGAACGGCGTATCCTCATCAGGGTCGTATGGAAGCTCACATTCGTTCGTTGAAGGATTCGGTAGACCTTGTCGTCGTCTCGTTCCACTGGGGAGGCGATTTACACGTACATCCCAGACCGTACCAGCGGGAATATGCGCATATAGCCGTCGATTGTGGTGCGGATTTAGTGGTCGGACATCATCCGCACGTGCTTCAGGGGTTGGAGATGTATCAAGGTCGTCTGATCGCCTACAGCCTGGGCAATTTTGTTTTCGGGTCGTACAACCGGAATGCGAAAGAGAGCGCCATGCTGAAGGTTCGCTTTGACAGCTTGGGATTTTTGATGGCGGAGGTCATTCCGATCAATGTGTATAATGATGATGTTGCATTTCAACCCAGATTGCTGAAGGGTGTGAAAAAGCAAAAAGTCGTTCAGAATCTAAATACGATTTCGATGGACCTGAATGCGGGCAAATTGATTTTGAACGATTCGGGTTTCATCGTACTGGAATGATGGAAGTTGTCGGCTGTTCCGGAAATATAAAGCCCCGGGAAGAGAATTCCGGGGCTTTGATCTATGGTGTCCGTCCCGCCGTTCAGCTTTCCTATCCGTTCTTTTGAGCAAAATCCTGCATAAATTTTGTGAGATCCTGGATGCCTTTCAACGGCATGGCGTTGTACATCGACACGCGGATGCCGCCGACGGATCGGTGGCCCTTCAGGCCGCTGAAACCAGCTGCTTTCGCATCGGCGATGAACTTAGCTTCCAAGTCTTCGCTGGGAAGACGGAACACGACGTTCATGATGGAGCGGCTGTCTTCCTTCACGGGACAGCGGAAGAAGTCTTTGTTCGAGTCGATGGTGCTGTAGAGCAGTTTAGCCTTATCGGTATTCTCTTTCTCGACCGCACTTAATCCGCCGCAGTTTTTCACATGCTCGAGTACGAGTTTCAGGATGTAGATGGAATAGGTGGGTGGTGTGTTGAACAGGGAGTCATTTTCGATGTGCGTCTTGTATTTCATCATCGTCGTCAAGTCTTCTCGGCATTTGGCTGTGACATCGTCCCGGATGATCACCACAGTGACTCCGGAGGGTCCCAAATTTTTCTGGGCGCCGGCGTAGATAATCCCGAATTTACTTACGTCGATCTTTCGACACATGATGTCGCTGGACATGTCCGCTACGAGAGGGACGTTCCCTGTATTGGGATAGGTCGCCCACTGCGTTCCGGCGATGGTATTATTGGAAGTGATGTGCACGTACTGGGCGTTTTTATCAAAGGTGAAGTCTTTGGGAATAAATGTAAATTTGGATTCCTCCGAGGATCCGGCAATGTTCACTTTCCCGAAGAGCTTCGCTTCTTTGACGGCTTTTTTCGACCAGGAGCCGGTGTTGATATAATCTGCGGATTTTTCTTCGCCCAGCAGGTTCATAGGAACCATGGCGAATTGCAGGCTGGCTCCGCCCTGAAGAAACAAGATGTGGTGGTTTTCAGGAATGATGAACAATTCCCGAAGCAGGGATTTGGCATCAGCATGGATGGCGGCGTACTCCTTGGAACGGTGGCTGAGCTCCATGACGGCCATGCCCGTGCCCGCATAATTGGGAAGATCGGCTTTCATTCTCTCCAGCACTGGCAGAGGCAGAGTCGCCGGACCTGGATTAAAGTTCCAGATTCTGGTTGCCATTTTTTGTCTCCTTCTATTTTTTAAATTTTCCGAGAATGTCAACGATCGTGTCTCCGATTCGCAGCAGGTTTTCCTTCGACGATGCGCCGATATGGGGCGTCATCAGGATGTTGGGCGCCGAGAGGAGGGGGCTGTCGGGCGGGGGCGGATCGGAAAACCAGACGTCGGTGGCGTAGGTCTTGATTTTCCCGCTTTTCAACGCATCGGCCATATCTTCTTCCACGATGCATTTGCCGCGGCCTGTATTGATGATGACGACGCCGTCTTTCATTTTTGCGATTGTGCCTTTGTTGATCATTCCCTTAGTCTCGTCGGTCAGGGGTGTGTGTAAGGAGATGTAATCGGATTGGGTCAGGATTTCGTCAAACGACTTCATTTCGGCCCAGTCGGACTTATCGACGTATTTATCGTAGGCGATGACCTTCATCCCGAAGGCGTTGGCTCTTTTAGCAACTTCTGTAGCAATTCGGCCGATGCCGATGAGCCCCAGGGTTTTACCCATGAGTTCCGTGCGTTTGAGCGCTTTCTTCTCCCACTTGCCTTCGGTCATTGTATTGTGGCCTTCGATCAACCTGTTGGGTATGGCCAGCATGTGGGCGAAGGCCAGCTCCGCGACGGCCACGCTGGAAGCTGCGGGCGTGTTAAACACTTCGATGCCCTTTTGCTTGGCGTACTCGCGGTCCACGTTGTCCAGACCTACACCTCCGCGGATGATGAGCTTCAGGTTGGGGGCGCCGTCGATGTACTCCTTCGTACATTTCGTCTTACTTCGGATGAGGACGACATCGGCTTCTGGAAGCTGGGATGGATCGTCTGTCACTTCTCCAAATTGTTTCAAACGGTCCGGAAGTGACGGATCGAATGCGTCTGAGATTAAAATTTTCATGGTGCTTCCTCCTTGAATATTGAAAGTTTATTGTGTTTCCTTGTTATTTTTCTAAATCTTTGAGTCTCGTTTTGGCATCGGTATAGACCGGCTCTGTATGAGCGGGATCGATGTTAAGTGCCTTGTTATAGAATTCAATGGCTTTTTCTTTCGAACTCAATTCCTCATAAACTGCTCCCTGGAGGTAGTATAGATATGCTTCCCACGGAGGAGCAGCGCCTTCTGTGATGATTCGGGCTCTTGTCTGACAGGCATATAGTATTTGATTCAACAACTTAGTACCCTGTTCTCTTTTCCCTAATTTTATTAAACTTTTGGCTTTATACAGCTGCCCTCTCTGATGAGCATCATATTTTTCGGAGATTGCCTCTGTCCAACACTCGAGCGCTTCACTCTCTTTTCCCAATTGTTCGAAAACCAAGCCTTCCCACCACAATGCTTCGGCAAAATCGCGACATACCTTCCCCTGAAAATGCATAATCTCTGGAATTTGAGTGGCATTGTTAAAATCCTTTAATGCCTCAGTATATTTTCCTTCTCTTAAAAGCTTCTTGCCTTTTTCAACATAAGCCTGCTGGTGCATTTCTTGATACCAGATACGGACCTTGTCATTAGCAGGATACCTAGAAATAAGCTCAATAATCGAATCATAGTCTCCCTGTCTTGTATATAGACTGACGAGCATGTTTACTAATTTATAGCCATCTCTAATCTTTTCGAGACCAGATCTTGCAACCTCGATTGCCTTTCCTATCTCCTCTTTCTCTTGATAAATAGTAGTGAGTTCCTGAAAGGGCTGGAAATGCCAGTCTGCATATTTGATAGCTTCTTCGTAATAGGGAATGGCTTCGTCAGGCTTGTTTTTTACCTTCCAGAACAAAATTCCAATATTGCGATTGATGACGCTCAACAGTTCCGAAAGAGCTTGTCTCTCTTTTTCAGGAAGACTTTCTATTTTTTTAAGAGACAAGTGGAACTGCTCAATAGCATCGGAAAAGCGATACCTGCCTGCAAGAAGATTGCCTTCGGCATAATGAAGAAGAAAATCATCGGGAAGCGTCTTTTGGGTTTCTTCAAAAATGAAAAATTCCTCAAGACGGGCGGGAAATACCCTGGTGAATTTGTTCTGTTCCTGAGACATCCTGAAGTAGTGGGCACCTTTCTTTTTGTCTCCAAGCTTATTATACAGATAACCGAGGTAGTAGCAGAACACAGGTAAATTTGCCCGCTCTTTTATTCTCTCTATCTTTTTATCCAGAATATCGATTCCCTCTTGATATTGTCCTGAATTCATATAAAAACAGGTTAACTCCAAAAAGGACTGGTCTTCATCCCTGATGAGTTTAAGGAAGTTGTCATATAATTCTTCTCCGCTTTTTCCTTCTGACTTGGCTATGAGATATTGCTCGTAGACAGCAAAATAGTTAATTGGTTCTTTATCCAAAACCTTGGCTGCCGCATTTTTGGCAAGCTCGTAATTAGACATTTTTCTGTAAACAGAGGCGAGTAAAATCTGAGCTTCAGTTGAACGACTTGTCACATAGGACCTCATCAGGTATTGCTGGGCTTGGTCCAATTCGGCATTTATAAGCATAATCTGGCCGAGCAGGTAGTAGGCAGAGGAATAAGTATCAGGATATTTTGCTGCCCGAAACAGACATTCTATTGCCTGCTGAGGCTTCCCTGTCATTTTGTATATCCATCCCAGGTAATAGTGAGCAGACCCTTGAAGAGGATTTCTTGCGATTGACGCTTTGAACTCTTTTCCCGCTTCCTGCCATAATCCTCGCCCTAAATAAAGAATCCCCAATTCTGTATGAGCCAATGAGTGAACAGGATCTTTTTCGAGCGCCTTCTTGAAATACTTCTCTGCTTCTAAGAAGTTTTCTTCTGTATGAGTAATCGCTTTTATTCCTGCCAGATACAATTCCTCAGCGCTCATCTCCTTCGGATCTTTTTCCTCTCGTATAATCGGGCCCTCTGGTGAGAGTTTACTTTCATCTATCTCAGGCTCCGTATAACTGAAAATAGCCTTGCCTAAAGAGTTTAAAAGTGTTGCTGAAAGCTTACCCTTTTTTGATTCCAGAGGAATTGAATATGGTATTAATGGAGTAGCATTAACAGATGCTTCAAGAATCACCTTGTTATTCAAGGCGACCTTTATCCGGCCATCTTTTAGTGGGTAATTCACATTTAGTATCATATTAAGTTTCCCATTGTCTTCCACAAAAGATAAGCAGGCATCTCTATTTGCGGTGACAATCCCACCTTTAAGCCCTTTGACCGGATACCAGTATTCTTCCCATTGACGAGTACCCAACGGTTGAAATCTTCGGAAATCAATCTGGGTTAAATCAGAACCGCTATCAACCTCGATATAAGGTCCATCTTCATCCGACCCAGCTGCCCCGCTAAAATTTGACCGGGCCGAGGAACCGAAGGAGAACCACTTGCTTCCCGGCACAATGTGACGATTGGCCACATGCACCATACCCGCATCTTCATTGTGGTGATAGGTGCACCAGAAATCATCCCATGGTTCCATGGCAGACCATGAGCCCCCGGAGAAAGGATTCATCGCCCAACTGACATCTTCACCTCCCCACTCAGGATAAGTTCGGATATACTGTTGAGCATGGTCTATCATCCTTCTCGCAGGAAAGATAACCTGTGTTTCATCATCCGTGTGAAAAGCATTGATTGTCCAGAAATGGTATCGATGAGGAAGAGGGGACCGATTGTGGAGTCTCACCTCCTGCACTAAATAGGATTTTCCAGAGTGAAGGGTGAGAGTAACCTGCCATCGCATTCCATACCTGTTTTCCAAATTACCGATGACAATGGAGCCACTTCCATCGGGATTGCTGCGGAGAGCATAATCAATCGGGTCGCAGGTGGATACAAAATGTGCATGGGGAAAATTGAACTCAAATCCTCCCGACGGCCATCCCCATCGCATCCCATGTGTTAAAAATTTCATGACATGATTGACATAAACAGCCTCTCTCTGGTTGACCTTGTCGTAAAAATTGTAAAGATGGCCTCCTACTTCGGGAAGAACAGTGATCTTGAGATACTCATTTTCAACCACGAGTAGCCTGTAATCTTTCTCCTTTTTTACAAGAGATGGGGAATCTAACAAAGTATAAGGATAAAGGTCATTGCTCCAGAATGTCTCAGGAAAGACCGGGTATGGATTTTCGTCAATGTCGTAAGTAGGAATGGTGATTGTCTCTTCCCGAATATCAACGACTGCTGTTTGGCTTTGGGCCTGCAAGGATAACCACATCTGGAGAACAAGTAGCAGACTTACAAAAAATAAAATTGTGCTCCTCTGTCGAAGCTTTTGCCAATTGATTGTTTTAACTTGTTTCTTCATTTTTTACCTCCACTTTGAAAATTTTATAACCATTTTCATCGTTTTGGGGTTATCCCGAATAGTAGAGCCATGTGAACTCCCATGATAAAGCGTTCAATCTAACATATGGATAACAATTCCGCTCCTAAGTTTGGGCTCAAACCATGTCGATTTGGGCGGCATGACTTTTCCCGCATCCGCCACGGACAGAAGCTGATCAATCGTCGTCGGGTGCATGGAGAATGCCACTGCGTATTCTCCGCTATCGACCAGACTCACGAGTTCTCCCAGGCCCCGGATACCTCCGACGAAATTGATTCGCTTATCGGTCCGCGGGTCCTTGATTCCGAGTATGGGAGACAGGAGGTTCTCCTGCAAGATGGAAACATCAAGACATGAGATCGGATTGGACACATCGAATGTGCCTTCTTTAGCAGTCAGGCTGAACCACTGTCTATTTAAGTACATCCCAAAATTGTGGACTGCTTTGGGCCTGTAGGCCATATCGTCACAGCCTTTGCATCCGGCGCACCCTTCGATTTCGATCTCGAATTTCTCTTCGATTTTAGACAGGAATGTTTCCGTGGACATTCCTCCCAAATCCGTAACGACGCGGTTGTAATCGAGGATGCGCATATGGGAATCGGGGAAGATGACCGACAGAAAATAGTTATATTCTTCATCGCCCGTGTGCTTTGGATTCTTTTTCATCCTCTCTTCGCGAACACGAGTCGCCGCAGCAGACCGGTGGTGACCGTCCGCTACGTAGAGCGCATCGATGCGGGTGAAAGCCTCGACGATCTGCTGAATGAGAGTTTCCTCATCGACGACGTAAAACGTGTGCTTGATGTCGTAATCACCCATAAAATCGTAGACCGGTTTTTTCTTCATCCCTTGAGCGATGAGGCTGTCGATTTCCTTCTCAGCGCGGTAGGTCAGGAAGACGGGTCCGGCCTGGGCGTTCAAGCTGTCGATGTGGGTCATGCGGTCGTTTTCCTTATCGGGGCGGGTGTTCTCATGTTTTTTAATCCGGTTCCGGATATAATCTTCCACGGAGGCGACGGTGACGAGCCCGATCTGCTCGTGATCCCCCATGCGCAGTTTGTATATGTACAGACAGGGTTTTTCGTCTTGGACCAGAATTCCCAGATCGATGAGGCGTTTTAAATTTTCCTTTCCTTTGGCGTAGACCCGCGGGTCGTACAGATCGATGGAGGGGTCCAAGTCGATTTCCGGCTTGTTGACGTGAAGGAACGAGTCGGGGTGTCCCTTGGCTTTCTCTCTGGCTTCCTGGGAGCTGAGCACGTCATAGGGGGGAGAAGCCACTTCGCTGACTTTTCCCGGGATGGGTCTCAATCCTCGGAAGGGTCTCACTCGAACCATGAAATTCTCCTTTCGCCGTTATCAAGCTACTTTGTGTTTTTCGATTAGCTCGCGTATTACCGGTACAATTTCGGTTGGGACTTCCATGACTGTCTGACCCATGGCTTCGAATGCTGCCTCGTCCTCAGCAACAGCTTCTTCTTCAGACTGAGATTCATAATGGGCTATCACCATTTTCACACGTTCAGCATCCCATCCTGGAGGATATCTATTTTTTTCATTTTTTACTTCTGCAGCCGGATTTATCCTCCGGATTCTCATTCTTCCTTTTTCTCTTTCTTGGTTTTCCTTTCAACTTTTTTCTTCTCAGCCTTTGGTTTCTGAGCGCTAGCCGCTTTTTTGGGTTCTGCTTTCACACTTTTTTCTTTTGGTTTTGAAGCCGTGGTTTTTGCTTTGGGTTTTGCCTTGGGTTTTGTCTCTTCCGGCTTTTTGACGACTTTCTTTTTCTCCGGCGGTTTTTCTTCCTTCTTTACGGGAGTGACAACAGCCTTTATTTTTACTGCTGGTTTCTTTGCATTTAACCTTCTCTTCCGTACTGTTCTCGCCCGTTTCAGCTGTACTCTTCGACGTTTTTGCTTGCTCCTACTTCTTGCCATGCAGTCACCTCACTCTTCTGCGTTTACGAATCCGACGATTCTTTTCCTATTGAAAAGCTTATAAATGTAAATATTTCGTGTCGAAAAAGCAACTCTAAAAAGTCGCCCGATGAACGATGGATGTTACTGAAGTGTGCAATCGTTCTTCTGGGCTCACATGGGGTGTGGATCGGATGTTTGACAATGAATGAGTGCCATTCGGAAAATTGGATTCGTTTATTTGTTGCAGTGGTTGTTATAAAATATTCATAGATGTATCGATAAACAGAGGGATGAATTTGAGTTGGGTAAGATAATCCAGATGCCATTAGTGCAAAACCTTTGATATTTATCAAGATAACTATTTCGAGTATTACAAATGATCTTATCAACCACTTTTTACATACTTTTATCTTTTGCTTTTTTTATATCGACTCTCCTTTGTTATTAAATTTGCCACTATAGCTATTAAAAACGGTATAAGTATTCCTAAAATTCCTTCACGAACGGGAAGGATTTTAAAAATTACTAGAAATAGAAATATTGAAATTATACCAAAGCAACCCCATGTAATTTTGTTTTTTGAAAATCGCTTAAAATATTTCGTGATTGATAATCGGGCTTTACTGATTGGTTTAATTGTAATTTCTCCATTCTGTAAAATAACCTGTTTTATTTCATCCCAATGGGGGAAAATCGCTTGAAAGTTCTTTAAAGCCAATAAAGAATCATGAATTGCCCACATTGGTTTATTTTTCATTGAAACTAAGTAAGGATGATCCCAATAACCATTATGACAATTATCTACAATCCAATTAATCCCCTTAAATACTTGAATTGTATTTATTCTTTTGCATTTTATTAATGCATTTATAACCCAAGGTGTAGTGAAATGAAGGTAAGTCACCCGTTGAGTAAGTTGTGCACTAATATCCACATATTCCATAAGTCCCCCAAGATTGAAATCATTCCATAGATTACTTGGATCGTACAAGTTCAATAACCAATCACACCCTTTAGATAATATTTCTGTACGAGGATCAATACCACAATTACTTAATGCAATTAATGTATGAGCGGTATGAAGAAATGTTGAAGGACTCCCTTTCATCTCTCCCCACCCTCCGTCTTCATTTCTTGTCATCATAAGCCAGTTTTTCGCTTTAATAAACTGAGGAGTTTTTTTATAATTACCTCTTGACAATACTCGTAAGGCTAAGGCGGTTGCATATACTCGGGGTTCATCGTACTTTATGCTACCCCAACCTAAATCGCTTTTTTGCTCCGTTGGATGATTTGCTAGTGTCACGTCAACTAAATATTATTGGGTATATAGCTTGCATTTTAT
>JBDRSZ010000101.1:0-5519 GCA_043824415.1 bacterium
GGCGCGAACACACTCTGGACGACAAAAAAGTCCAGCTTCTTGAAAACCTCCAGCTTCGGAAGATCGCCCACAGCGTACAACGCGCGGATCTTCCCCGTTTCGATTCCTTTCACGATTTCAGTGAGACCCAAACCGCTATTCGGAGAGAGCGCGGTCTTCCACTTCCTCTCCATTTTACCCCTGTATTTTTCATCGTCCACAGCAATCAAACCGGGCAGGTACTTCGGATGGCATCCCATTTCCAGACAACCGAAGAGATTATTCTCACCCGCCACAGGCAGGACCTTACTCTCCCTTAAGCACATCGCCAAATCGATCAATCCAAAGATGGACTCCTTGGCGGATTCCTGCAGGGCCAATCCCGATCCGAACATGAAAACGACGGATTCTGCTTCGTCGAGCTTCTGGACGAACGCCTCTACGGCTCCCGCGGAAACACCCGATTCCTTCGCCGCCAGCTCAACATCGATGTCCTTGAAAAGATCGGAGAAAGCATCCGATCCTTTCAAACGGGAAGATCGGCTATTCGATGTCGCCATCTCAAAAAGATGTTTTAGCAATGCAGCGATCAGCATCCGATCCGAGCCCGGATGCAGTCTGACATGAAGATCGGATCGTTCTGCCAGCTTCGTCGTTCGCGGGTCCACGACCACAACGAGCGCACCTGCCTTCTGAGCGTGCTTCACTTTCAGCGCCGCAATCGGATGGGAGACCGAAAGGTCCGCGCCCCAGACAATGATGACGGCGGCTTTTTCGATGTCCTCAAAACCGGCGTACAAATCCCCCCGCTTCCGTATTTCGACGAGAGCCTCCACAAATCCGTTTCTCGCAAAATTTGAGGAATTCGTCACATGGGGACTCTGCATCGCCGCCCGTCCAAATTTCTGGAGGACGTACGCATCCTCATTCGTCCCCTGCGGAGAAGCCACGAGTGCGAATCCATCTCCTTTGAACGCAGCCAATTTTTCAGCCACCCTGTTCAGTGCATCATCCCACGTCTTCCCGACCCATCGTCCGTCGATTTTAATCGCAGGCTTGTGAAGTCGATTGGCATGGTTTAAGATATCCACAACACCGAACCGTCCACGGACGCACACATGTCCCTTATTCAGCGTCCCGTTAAGAGTCGGTGTCGTACTCACAAGATGATTTTCTTTCAGATTGAAATCAAGAGAGCATCCGATAGAACAGTACGAACACACGGAGGGAACGGACCCATCCGGACACCCCTCCCACTTGCTCCGCTTGTCGTACAGAGCGCCGACAGGACACACATCCACGCAGGCGCCGCAGAATTCACACCCCACGTCGAGATGAGACTTGCCGAAAGCCGTGCCCACGATCGTCTTTCCTCCCCGGAATCCGAACGTCAGCGTCCCGTTGCATCGGACATCGTTGCACACCCGGACACAGCGCCCGCAAAAAATGCAAAGGTTGTAATCCCTGTCGAAAAACGGATCGTCCTGTTCCACAGGCACCGATCGGTAGCCGATGGGGAATTCCATCTCCTCAAGGTTCAGATACTCCACCAAATCCTGGAGTTCGCATTCCCCGTTCTTCGGGCAGTATTGGCACCCCGTCGTCACGCCCGCCTTACGAATCGTTCCCATGTAATCGTCGCATCGCTCCCGCTTCTCGCAGATGAGACAAGTGTAAGGATGTTCCGAAAGCGTCAGCTCCAAAACATTCCGTCGCAAGGCGCGAAGCTTGCGCGATTCCGTCCGGACCACCATTCCGTCTACCACGGTCGTCGTGCATGCAGGCGGATACCCCCGCATGCCCTTGACTTCAACGATACAGAGCCGGCAGCTTCCGGACGGCTCGATCAGCGGATGGTCGCAGAGTGTGGGGATGTAGATGCCTTCTTTTCTTGCAGCCTCAAGAAGCGATACTCCTGTCTTTGTAACTATATCCTTTCCGTTAACGTTTATAGTAATTCTCATTCTATACCTCTTCGAAGTAAAGTAAATCAGAATACCAGCAAATCAGAAGGAAGAAGATCAGATTACCAGAATATCAGATTCATTTTTTTGCACCTTTCTTCTCCCTCACCCAATTGATATACCCGTTTATTCCCCTAATAACCTCTTCGTATTTGCTAATAATTTCATTCGCCATAGAATCATTAATATATTGTTTGCCCTGTAAGCTTCGAATATGATTTTGGGTTTCTCCCGCTTCCTTTCATGCAATATGAAACCCTTTAATCTTATCCTGATAATAATAGGTGGTATGTCCCTCTGCGATATTATCGGGTACCGAGGAAGATGACCTTTCTATTTGATCTCGTATCCTGAATCGCTCTTGTCTGGGAAGGTTTTTACAAATTTTATGAACTTCAAGCATCAATTGATGTGCTTTCTGCCAAACCCATAATTTCTCAAAACCGGCAATGGGTTTGTACTGATTTTCTGATCTGTTGATATTCTTCCCACTGATATCCTGATTATCTGATCTGCTCATGCTTATAAAAGTACATCTACTTTTGTATACTATAACAAAATCGCCTACTTTACAACAACAGCATCAAACCGGCATACTTCTATACAACTCCCGCATTTCGTACAGAGATCATGATCAATCACATGAATCTGTTTTTTTTCCCCGCGTATCGCCTCCACAGGGCATGCTCTCAGACACACGCCGCATCCCGTACATTTCTCCGCATCGATCGAGTAGGTGATGAGCGGCTTGCACACACCCGCTTCGCAGCGCTTCTCGACGATGTGAGCCTCGTACTCATGCCTGAAATATTTCAATGTCGATAGTACAGGATTCGGAGCGGTCTGTCCGAGACCGCACAGGGAAGCGTCCTGTATCGTACGGGCCAAACTCTCCAATCGCCCTAAGTCTCCTTCGCAACCCTTCCCTTCGGTAATGGCCGTCAGCATTTCTTTCATCCTCTGGAGTCCGACCCGGCAGGGCGTGCACTTGCCGCAGGATTCTTCCGCGAGGAAGGAAACGAAGTACAGCGCCACGTCCACCATGCAGGTATCCTCGTCCATGACGATGAGACCGCCGGAACCCATGATGGATCCCACTTTCGTGAGCGCTTCGAAGTCGACCGGTAAGTCCAGCAGACTTTCCGGAATGCACCCGCCAGAGGGCCCCCCTGACTGCACTGCCTTGAACCGTTTCCCGTTGGGAATGCCTCCTCCGATGTCGAAGACGATCTTACGCATCGGGATGCCCATGGGCACTTCAACGAGTCCTGAATTGTTGATCTTGCCCACAAGGGAAAATATCTTGGTTCCTTTGCTCTTCTTCGTACCCAGGGTCGAATACCATTTCGCCCCATTCAGGACAATGAGAGGGACGTTGGCCCACGTCTCCACATTGTTGATGTTCGTCGGCTTCCCCCATAAACCTTTCTCGACAGGATAAGGCGGTCGCGGTCTTGATCTACCGACCCTTCCCTCGATGGACGCAATCAATGCGGTTTCCTCTCCGCAAACAAAAGCACCTCCGCCGCGGACGACTTCGACCTCAAAGTCGGTTCCTGTCCCCAGAATGTTCTTACCCAAAAGTCCGTTCGCAGAGGCTTGCTCAATCGCCTTTTTGATTCGTTTTACAGCGAGCGGATACTCATCCCGGACGTAGATGAATCCCTTCCGCGCGCCGATGGCCTTGGCTCCGATGACCAGCCCCTCCAGAACGGCGTGTGGATCCGCCTCCAAGATCGACCGGTCCATATACGCGCCCGGATCGCCCTCGTCCGCGTTGCAGATCAGAAATTTCCCGTTCCCCCGTGCGTTGCGGCAGAGCTCCCATTTGGTTCCGGTCGGGAAGCCCGCTCCCCCCCTTCCCCTGAGTCCCGACGCCTTGATCTCTTCGATAATTTGTTTCGGACTCATCGACGTTAACGCCTTGGCCAAAGCGGCATAGCCATCGAAGGCGATGTACTCTTCGATCTCTTCCGGATCCATCCTCCCTCGATTCCTCAGGACGACAAACTGCTGATGCTTGAAGAAATCAATATCCCTCATGCTCTGGATGGGTTTCTCACCCTTTTCTGGGACATACATCAGCTTCTCGACGGGCCTTCCGTTGAGTAAGTGTTCCTCCACCAGCAAGGGCATGTCTTCTTCCTTGAGCTGTTGATAGAACACATCGTCCGGTTGTACGACCGCAATCGGCCCCCGCTCGCAGAATCCGATGCATCCTGTCGCAACCACCTTCACCTCGTTTCCCAGCCCGTGCTCCTGGATCGCTTTCTCCAAGGCCTCTTTGACTTTCAGCGAACGCGTCGAAACGCATCCCGTTCCAGCACAAATCATGACATAAGTTCTGTAATCTTTCAAATCCGCCCTCTTCTATTATTCGTACATCTGCAGCACTTTATCCAAGCTCTTCTGATTTAACTTACCGTGAAAATTCTCATCGATGACGACGACCGGCGCCAAGCCGCAGCAGCCCACGCATCGCACAGCCTCCACGGAAAACCGACCGTCCACAGTCGTCTCACCCGATTTGATTTTAAGATCGCGTTCGAGTTTATCCAGCAGCTTCGATCCGCCGCGTACATGGCAGGCTGTCCCCAGGCAGACGTTGATCGTATGCCGACCCCGAGGAACCAGACTGAACGCTTTGTAGAACGTGGCCAAAGAAAATAAACGGGATACGGGAACGTTGACCTTCGAAGCGATGAATGAAAGGTCCTCCTCTGGAAGATACCCTTTCGCCCTCTGGATGTCCTGAAGCATCGCGATCAACCCGGCTTCCCGTTTTCCATACTTTGTTACGATGTCGCTGATAGATTCCAAACAACCCTCCTTCACTGTGTTTTACGGATTTTAATCAAACGAATGCACATGACGCAACTCTTCGCGGATGAAATCCGCCAATTCAGGAATGTGATTCTGAACATTTTCGAATCGTTCTTCGATCCTCGCCGTATCCCAACATGCGCTCCTTTTATTTTTCTTCGTTCGGTATTGAAAACGGACACTGGTATTCCCAACGACAAGCATCACGACCGTTTCGACCATGTCCCCTACCGGTTGGCGGTCTACATGATCCAATCCAAACGTTGCCTTCACAACCGTTCCGCGGCCCGGCCGGGAATCGACGGTCATCCCACCGCCGCTCCGCTTGGCTGCTTCCAATAAAAGCGACAGCCCCAACCCCACCCGTTTCCCCGCTTTCGTCGTCACAAAAGGATCCAGCACGTTCCTCATCATCGCACCGTCCATTCCCTTCCCGTCGTCCGTAATTTGGATGATAAGCACATTCTTCTCTTTGTCCTCCTCTAAGGAGATTTCCACTTTCGAAGCGCCGGCAGCCACAGAATTCTCAACAATGTCCAAGACGTGCATCGAAAGCTCTTTCACGCCGATACTCCTCTTTCGACGATCCGCCTGCCATTCTCGCCGCGGAGTCCCTTCCGAATTTCTTCGACCGTACCTTCTTCGAGTAGAAACGTCGTACTCGCTCTCCCTAATTCCTCCAACCGGTGCGCATCGGAAGATGTAATAAATGGGAATCGATCACTCCCTGAAATCCGACTCCGAATTTCCTCC
>JBDRSZ010000102.1:0-2050 GCA_043824415.1 bacterium
GGAAAAAAATATTCTTTCAAGGGCATTCACGTTAAATGATAAAACCGTAAAGGAAGTCATGGTTCCTAAAGAAAAAATGATCACCCTAAATGCCGATACTTCCATAGAAGACGCCCTTAAAGTTATCCTTAAAACTGGTCACTCACGATTTCCAATCCTCGAAAGAAATACCTCGGACATTGTAGGCTTCATACATGTGAAGGATTTGTTTCAGTTGATGGATAAGAAAAGAAGGGCTCGTTCCTTGAAAAAGATCATTAGGCCTCCTTTCCTTATTCCAGAAGATATAAAAATCGATGCGTTGCTCCGCAGCTTTAAAGCAAGGAAAATCCATCAGGCGGTCGTTTTGGATCAAGAAGGCAATGTCTCAGGTCTCATCACCTTAGAGGATATCCTTGAAGAGCTCGTCGGGAGCATACAAGACGAACATGATCGGGATTAAGATGATTGAAACGTAACAGTTTAGTGCCTTGAAGATGTCGAATTTGTATGGGAAGCACTTGTTAGACTGAAGTCTTATATGAAAGAGGTCATTGTGCCAAATGTGGCCTTTCGGAGTGGAGATATGCTGTCAAAGACATGCGTATTGTGGAGAGGTGAGGTGATTGAAGATGGTTTTGAGATCGAAGCAGGAGATGCCTCTAAAGGGGAACTAAGAGTCTTGAGAGGGGGCAGTGAACTGTAAGGAGCATCTGTCCTCTGTGCCGGATCAACTCTTTTGTTTTCATAGAGGGCATCGCAAAATCCTGCCAACCAGCCCAAGGCCATAAATTCTTCCAATTTTTCAATGCTGGTGCAGGGAAAACATGCATCCAGGCTTAAAAAAATGGGTATTTTCTTGACATTCTTATTGATTTTAAGGACATAACCTATCACTACGTATTAGCCACCGGGGCGGTGGTTCTTGCTCTTGGTATCACCTATTGGCTGATCACAAGAAAGCAGGGCAACTAATGCGAGTGCCTCTCATGTAAGAAAAGAAGCCTTTACAGTTTAAGCAAAGCCCTCAGTATACTCATGCCAGCACCCTTCTTTTTCACTGCAACAAGGGGTATGGCTGTTGTTCTAATGAGTTTTTCTGTTACGCTCCCTAACGGGACTCCGGCACCGGCCTGTCTCCCACGGGCTCCCATTACAAGGAGATCTGGCTGGTAATGGGCCATCGTTTTCTCAATGGCTTTGGGTATTTTCTTTTCTAATTTAAATATGGGCTTTACTGAAATCCCTTTACAGTCAATTTTGTTGATAAATTGCTGGTAGTGTTTCTCGGCGTATCCTTTCATGATCTCACCAAATTCCTCGTAGGTTTTGCCCGTTTTGTAATAGCCTATGGGGACATTATAGACATGAAGGCAGTGGACACTTGCTCCCTCGGAAGCTGAAGCAAAGGCAATCGCCACATCCATTGCGTCTATTGAATTTTCTGAAAAATCCACCGAAACAAGAATGTTTGTTAGCTTGGGCACGGATCCCACTGGTATGATAAGCGCTGAACAGGGTGCTTTTCGGGCGACTTTTTCGGCAAATGTTCCACTCATAGGCCCACCTCTTTTTCCTATCGCGATCAGATCAATGTCTTTCTGCTTAGACAGACGTAGAATTTCGTTCAACGGATACCCTTCTTCAATTTCATATTCCAGCGTCGACCCTTGATAACCGTCAAAATACTTGATAACCAGCTTTTCTATTTTCTTCTTTGCAAATTCATCGACTGGCTCCACTAAATCAGGGAATTCTGTACAGAGGTCCTCCGGAATATCGAGGCTGCTGGCAACATGTACAAAATAGATCTTCTGAGATTTAGCCATCCGGCTAATCATCGCTGCGTAACGAATAGAGGTTTCATCTTCGTCGCCAAGACCAAGCGCGACCATGAGACGTTTATATCGATACATCTTAATTCATATCTCCTTTCGGTATTTTCTTCGCATAATCTAATGATCAAAATGGAAAAGGAATTAGACAGGCTTTGTGGGTTTCTTACCCCAAAGTACATGACTGCCTCGAATTTTATCTTCGCAAACCTGCTTCCGGTTACCATTGGAAATAT
>JBDRSZ010000103.1:0-7605 GCA_043824415.1 bacterium
ATCCACAACAGGACCATCGCAATCAAGTAAACGGGCAAGAAGACGAACGAACTCCAGAAATCGCCAAGGCCAAGATCGTTAAGCAGGGGAGCGACGGCAAACTGGAGAAAGATGAGGCCGATGAAGATGTCCCAAAGCCCATCTTCAAATGTCGATCGGAAGGTCTTTTTTTCAAGAGCTTTTAGATCCAATGCTTGAATCATGACATCTCCTTTCTCGTAGACTTATCTGTTTTCCATATCAGTTTGTAATACAAACTAATCTACGAGATAATATAATACATTGTTTCAAAATGTCAAGTATTTTTTTTAAAATGTTTAATATGGTTTCTTTTCTGGATATGCGATACCGATAATCTGTTTTAATCTGACATTTCCTTTAACAAAAAAGAAAAGCCTCTACATAATAAAATGTCCTGTAGAGGCTATCTAATGCGCGAATCGCTGAACGCTTATTTATACCGTATCCACTTGATCGCTTCTTTGATCGAGGGCTTCTTCCCGTACATCAGTATGCCCACCCGATAAATTTTCGCAACAGCCATGACGAGCAAGACGGTAGAAGCAATCATCGTGAAGATGGAAAGATACGCTCCGGAGGGAACGATCGGATCGCTCACGGCGATCCGTGCGAACATGACGATGGGTGTATACAGAGGAAACAGAGAAATCCAAAACGCCTTTGCCGTTTCGGGATTCTTGGCAACGGCAAGCATGATAAAAAAGCCTATCCAGATAAGAAGGATAATCGGTCCCTGCAGTTGCTGGCCCTCATCCTCCGTGTTGACCATGGCGCCCACAGCAGCGAAAATACTCGAATAGAAAACGAATCCCAACAAGAAAAAGACGATTAAAAATCCAAAAATCTGAGGCGTGAAATGAATCTGCTGGAGCAGTCTGAAGAATCCAGGATCAGTGACTCCAAAACGTTGGAATACAGGCTCGGAAATCGTCAATATCAGGAGGATAAATCCTCCGAACACGATCAACTGGACAATGCCGAGTGCGCAAATGCCTGTAATCTTTCCTAACATGAGTTCAACGGGTTTCACTGCAGAAACAATCGTTTCTGTAATCCTCTGCGACTTCTCCTCGATGACGCTGCGCATGACCATCATTCCGTAAATCATAATCATCAGAATCATCACATAGGTTAAAATGTAGCTCAAGGCGAAGGTGGCTCCGCCGCTCTTCTCGATCTCTCCCCGCTTCGTCACCTGGCGGCTGACAAGGCGCACCCTTCCCTGATTCATTTCATCCCGGATTTCATCCACTGGCAATCCCTTGTTTTCGAGACGCATGTTCGTCACGATCCAGGAGAATGTCCGCGAGAACGACTCCTGCTCCTCATAGTCACCCACATTGCGTACGGAATAGTTGATCTCCCTCGTCTCGATAATATCTTCCGGAATGACGAGATAGCCGTTGATCTCTTTCTGGATGACTTTGGCCTTTAAAGACTCAAGCGCCGATTCGAATTCCGATGCAGAAACCTCCTTCCGAATGAACCGATACTTCGGTTCGCCGTTCTTCAACGTATCCGATTGGATTCGTACGAATTCACTGTAAATTCTGTCCGTTTGGTCAACGATCCAGTACGTACGCGTTGAGGGTCTGAACAAAGCGCTGAAAATGAAGATACCACTAAAGACCAGAATGAGGATTAACGGAAAAATCAGTGTTCCGATGATGAATCCCTTCGTCCTGACTCGTGTCAAAAACTCTCTCTTGATGATCTGAAACACCTTTCTATTCATGATGCGCTTCCTCCGGTTTTCGACGCGTTCATGGACTCGATGAAAATGTCGTTCAGCGAGGGTTCGACAATTTCAAACTTGCGGATCGTTACCGACCGTACGGCTTCCTTCAACAGTCTCTGCGCATCCGCTCCCTTGGCCAGCTGGACTTCGACATAATTCCCATAATTATCATATTTCTTGATCTGATCCGACTGCTTCAGGAAATCATCGCTCCCGTCGTACGAAATGTGAACGTTTTGCTTCCCGAAACTCTTCTTGATATCGTTCAATTTCCCGTAGAGCACCTGTTTTCCTTTGTTGATTAGAAAAATTTCTTCGCAAAGTTTTTCAGCACTCTCCATCACATGCGTCGAGAAGACAATCGTCGTACCGTTGCTCTTCAACTCAAGGAGGATATCCTTGATGAGATTCTGATTGATGGGGTCCAGCCCGCCGAAAGGTTCATCCAAGATGAGCAGCTTGGGTTTGTGGAGGATCGTTCCGATGAATTGGAGCTTCTGCTGCATCCCCTTGGAGAGTTCTTCCACTTTCTTTTTCTTCCAGTCGGAAAGTTCGAGTCTCTCCAGCCAGGCGTCGATCGCCATCTTCGCATCGCGCTTGGGCATTAATTTTAAGCTGGTCAGGAAGAGTAGCAATTCTCCGACTTTCATCTTGCGGTACAGTCCCCTCTCCTCGGGAAGATACCCGACGAAATCGTTGGCGGTTTTATAATCCGAATCTCCCAACACAGCAATGCGGCCTGAATCGGGGATGATGATATTCATGATCATCCGGATCGTTGTCGTCTTCCCAGCCCCGTTGGGTCCCAACAGTCCGAAAATGACGCCTTCCTCAATAGAGAACGAGACACCATCTACCGCTTTAAAATCCCCAAAACTCTTACCGATTTTTTCAACTTCCAAGACTTTCATAAGCACCTCTTCTCCATTTTACATATCCGCATAATATACGAAAAACGATTCCAAATGCAATCTTTAAATGCCTTCACATGCTATCCTGAATTATTCACCACAGATCAACACTGAATAACACAGATTCTGTGGTTTTTGAATTCATTAAATTATTTTCTCTCCATACCCATTCCCATTTCCATAACCTAAAATGCGTGAAGCGTCGGGAGACGTTGTAAAGAAACTATTTCTTCTGGTCACGGTTAAACAAAGTAAATGAAGGAGGTGTGCAGTGAAACATCCAGACGAAAAAACAACGGGAGAAGAACGCTGGCAAACCAGCCTTCTCGCAAACGTCGAAAAGAAAGCCCTTCTATGGATCGCTCCAAAATTGCCCGAGTGGATAACACCGGACATGCTCACATTTCTCGGACTCATTGGGATCATGGGTTGTGGGCTGTCGTATTACATAATGCACCAACGATGGTGGTTTCTCATTCTCGCCAGTATCGGCCTCGTCATCAACTGGTTGGGCGACAGCCTCGACGGTACGCTGGCCCGCGTTCGAAATCGGCAGCGTCCCAAATATGGCTACTATCTCGACCATCTCGTCGATGCGTTTGGCATCACATGCCTCATCTTTGGGCTGGCGTACTCCGGGATAGTCAGCCAACCGGTCATCTGGCTCGTCATGGCCCTCTTTCTGATCGCATCCATAAACACCTACCTTGCCACGAATTCAGTGAACGTATTCAAAATTTCCTACCAGAGGATATCCACGACCGAAGCCAGGGTGCTCCTCATCATCATGAACACCGTCTTGATTTTTGCCAAAAAAATCCATATTTTTGGGTGGACGTTCTTCTGGCTGGACTTCATCGCGGGATTGGGTGCTTTATTCCTGTTTATCGTCACAATCCGCAGTGCTTATCTCAACCTGCGTAAACTCGACCGGGAAGAGAGAGCAGCTTGGAAAAGTCCACCAAAGTCCCACATCCAATAAATACACATCCATCACCTTTTCTCCCTCGGTGATGTTTTCACAGTAATCGAGGAGGGAGAAACACGATCGCTGAAAAACAGCCCGTCTATGTCTGACAATACAGCCCAATTCCGCTTTTACGAGGAACTCAACGACTTCCTCCCTCCCTCAAAGAGGAAAAAAACGTTCTTATACACGTTCACGGACAATCCCTCCATCAAGGACGCCGTCGAGGCTATCGGCGTCCCCCACACGGAAATCGACCTGATCCTGGTAAACAGCCAATCCGTGGATTTCCACTATCGCCTGCAAAAAGGAGACGTCGTCTCCGTCTATCCCGTGTTCGAGAGTCTCGACATTTCTCCCGTCATCCGCTTGAGGGGTTCGCCTCTCCGTTCCACTGCATTCGTGCTCGACTCCCAATTGGGGAAACTGGCCAGGCTTCTCCGCAGTCTGGGATTCGACGCTCTCTATAGGAACGACTATTCGGACTCCGAGATCATCCGGATCTCAGCCCATGAAAAACGCATCATCCTGACACGTGATATTGGTATTTTAAAACAGAAAGCCGTGACCCACGGCTATTGGATTCGTTCGACATCGCCGGAAGAACAAATGAAAGAAGTCCTCGAACGGTTCGATCTCACCGCTCAAATCAGGCCCTTCGAACGATGCACGGTCTGCAACGGCCTCGTCCGAGCCGTCGACAAGAAAAAAATCATCGATCGGATTCCTCCGAAAACCAAAACGTATTATAATGAGTTCACCCGTTGCCAAGACTGCGGAAAAATCTACTGGAAAGGATCGCACTACGAGAGAATGAAAAACAGGATAACCACATGGATGAACAGTCCCCAAAAATAACCATCCGGGCCGAGACAAAAGAAGACTACCTGAGGATAACCGAAATCAACGACCTGGCCTTCGGACAGCCGAACGAGGGAAAACTCGTCGAAAAGCTGAGACTGACCGAACGCTTCATTCCGGAATTATCGCTCGTCGCAGAAATCGAAGGCGTCGTAGTAGGGCACATCCTGCTCTACCCAATCACTATTCGATCCGGAAAAGTACAACACGACACGCTCTCGCTCGGCCCTATGTCCGTCATGCCGAATTTTCAAAGAAGCGGAATCGGAAGCATCATGGTCATTCGGGGTCTTCAAACAGCGAAAGCGCTGGGTCACGAGTCCGTCATCGTCATCGGCCATCCCGACTATTATCCGCGATTCGGATTCAAACGCACCGTCGGATGGGGCATCCGGTCTCCCTTCGACGTACCCGACGAAGCCTTCATGGCGCTCGAACTCAAACCAAACGCGTTGAGAGATAAAAGTGGAATCGTACAATATCCAAAAACCTTTGAGGACGCCGTATGAAATTCATTAAAAAATTACTATTTTTCTTTTCGATATTCGTATTGTACATCATCGCAAAGGAATTCGTCACACTCTACCGCTTTACCCGGTCAGTCCACCCAATTTTCGGATACGCCTCGTTAATCACCATTCTCCTCTTCATCTCATACTTCATTATCCTGCCTATCGTCCAAATCATCCGAATCCCAAGAAACTACGCGCCCACCAAAAACAAAGCCAAAATCCAGGATGTCCTTCACGTGCGCATGAATAATTTTAGAACGAATCCGTTTCTCCAAAAAGTCAACTTCAATTTCGAATCCGTTTCACCGGATGAAATCGGATACCAGAAAATCATCGATGTCCTTCAGCCCGAAACCGAGAAAATGCGGAAAAAATACGTGGCCCAGCTCTTTTACAGCTCTGCCATCGCCCAGAACGGATTCTTGGACGCCATCCTCATCCTGTCATCCAGTGTCAACCTCGTGAAGGATCTGTTCATCCTCTATCACGGAAGAGTCTCCAACAAGGACCTTCTCATCATCGCTAAAAAAGTATACTATTCCATGGCCATCGGCGGATCGGAGGGTGTGGAATACGCAGCCGAGGAAATCTTCTCCAAGTTGACGACAGGCGGAATCAAAAGCATCCCATTCGCATCTAAAATTCTGGGCTCCATCGCCGACGGTTTCGTGAACGCGGCGCTCCTCAACAGGGTATCCATCATCACGGAAAATTACTGCCGATTCCTCCACATCCAGTCCGAAAAGGACCTCTACCCCTCCTATAGAGCCGTCGTCTCATCCACAAAAATCATCACGTCGGACATCATCGAAAGGCTGATCAGAGAGCTGAAAAACGTCGCCAAGGACAAGACGAGCAAGGTTGTCCTCATGACCGTCAATCCGGTGGGCTATTTAATCGGGAAAGCGCTCGGAAGAATGGCCGAGAGTTCAGATAAACTGACGCCCCAGCAGAGGGAAATCGTTCAAGACTCTGCTGCCATCGCACAAAATCCCGTCGGATACGGTTTCAGCAAAGTGGCGGAATTGTTCAGAAGGAAAAAAACCGCAAAGCAGTATTACTTATAAATGCTTTATTCCTCCGTGTCCTCCGTGGTCAATTTTATTTTTTTCCGTACTACGATTACTACAGTCGATACTTTATATTCAGATTCTTCACCAAGAAAGCATATCGATCCGTCAGTTCCTCGATCCGTTTGCTCGTGGGCTTGCCCGCCCCGTGTCCGGCTCGCGTCTCGATGCGGATGAGCACGGGAGCATCGCCAGCCTGACAATTCTGGAGTGTGGCCGCGAATTTAAACGAGTGGGCCGGAACGACCCGGTCGTCGTGGTCGGCAGTCGTGATCAGAGTTGCGGGATATGAGACGCCTTCCTTCAATCGGTGCAAGGGAGAGTACGCATACAGGAACTTAAAATCATCTGGATTGTCGGAACGTCCGTAATCCGGCGCCCAGTATCTGCCGATCGTAAATTCGTGGTATCGCAGCATGTCCAAAACGCCCACAGCCGGCAGCGCCGCCGCGAACAGATCGGGCCGCTGTGTCATGCACGCGCCCACGAGCAGGCCCCCGTTACTCGCCCCGGCGATGGACAGCTTCTTTTTCGACGTGTATCCCTCCTTAATCAAATACTCGGCAGCCGCAATAAAATCGTCGAACACATTCTGTTTCTTCGCCAAGATTCCTTGCTGATACCAGTCGATGCCGTACTCGCCTCCGCCGCGCAGATTGGGCATGGCGTACACGCCTCCCATTTCCATCCACAGGAGCGTGCTCACGTCAAACTGCGGCGTCAGGCTGATGTTGAATCCGCCGTAACCGTACAGGATCGTCGGATTGGACCCGTCCATCCGGACCCCTTTCTTGGACGTGATGAACATCGGGACAGGCGTCCCGTCTTTGCTTTCGTAAAACACCTGTTTCGTTTCGTAGTCTTCCGGGTTGAAATCGACATCGGGAGCGCGAAAAACCGCGCTTTCCTTCTTCTGAAAATCGTACCGATATATCGTGAAGGGATACGAGAAAGAGCTGAACCCGAAAAACATCTCAGTATCTTTTTCCCTGCCGCTGATGCCCCCGATGGACCCCAGCGCGGGCAGTGGAATCTCATTCACGAACGATCCGTCCTTGTCGTACACCTTGATCTGATGATGGGCGTCGTGCATTGTCAGCGTGACAAACTGATCGTTGATGATGGACGTGCCGGAGAGCACATCCTCCTGTTCTGCGATCAACTCACGCCAGTCGGAACGCCTGGGCCGACGTGTGTCCACAACAATGACCCTCCCCTTGGGCGCGTCCAAATCCGTCTGAAAATAAAAAATCTCGTCGTCGTTTCCGATGAACTGATAACCCGCATCGAAATCATCCAGGAGTTTGATGACAGTCCCTGCTCGACTCCGATCAACCCTCATAAAATAGATTCGGTTCCTGCGATCCGTACCCTGATAGATATGAAGAACGAGATATTTTCCGTCCTCCGTCACACCCGCTATCGGCAGCCAGTCCGGATGCTCGGCATCCTCGTAGATCAGCGCATCCCTGCTCTGATCCGTCCCCGCCTCGTGGAAGTAGACCTTCGCGAACCTGTTCTGCCC
>JBDRSZ010000104.1:0-6381 GCA_043824415.1 bacterium
TGCTGAGCGCGTCGTACAAGAGACGGGTGCTACCCTCGTCCATCCTTCGAACGATCTTCCGGTCATCGCCGGGCAGGGGACGGCGGCGTTGGAATTATTGGAAAAGGTCGGCGATCTCGATTTCATCCTGACCCCGCTGGGCGGGGGCGGACTGCTGAGCGGGACTGCTGTCGCGGTCAAAGGATCGAATCCAAAAATCCGGGTCGTCGGCTGCGAGCCGAGGAATGCGGACGACGCGTACCGGTCCATCCGAGCGGGCCGGATTCTGTCTTCCGAGAATCCTGATACGATTGCCGACGGTCTCAGGACTTCGCTGGGGAGCAACACCTTTCCCATCATCCGAGATCTTGTGGACGATATCGTCCTGGCCGCGGAGGAGGAAATCATCCATGCCATGCGGTCGGTATTCGAGCGGATGAAGATCGTGATCGAGCCGTCCTCAGCCGTGCCGGTGGCTGTGCTGCTTTCCCGCAAATTGCAAGTCGTCGAAGGCAGGAGGGTCGGCGTCATCCTGTCGGGAGGGAATGTGGATTTTACGGATTTTTTCAATAAGATAGAATGCGGATTGAACGTCTGTCTGCCATGCCCGAGGCAGGCGGGCCGGCAGGCAGGGATAAACGGATGGGAACGGATTTATCGGATTGTTTAAAAAACAAGACGTGAGATTGCAATAGAAGGAGGGTATGAAAATGAAAAGGAAATGCGTTATCCCATTTTGCATCATGCTTCTGCTTATATTCAGCGAGAACCGTGCTCAGACTGTTTTTTCCGATCCCCTGGCCCATACGTTTTCCATCGTGGCCCGCGATGCTGAGACGGGAGAGATGGGTGTGGCCGTGCAGTCGCACTGGTTTTCCGTGGGATCGATCGTGTCATGGGCGGAGGCGGGCGTGGGAGCTATCGCCACACAATCGTTCGTGAACGCTTCCTTCGGGCCGCGCGGTTTGGAGATGCTGAAGGAGGGGAAAACGGCTCAGGAGGTTCTGGAGGCGCTCATCGACGCGGACGAGGGTCGGGACGTGAGACAGCTGGCCATTATCGATGCGCACGGAAACGTAGCGGCCCATACGGGAAAACGGTGTATCGCTGAAGCGGGACACATCGTGGGGAACAATTTTTCAGTCCAGGCCAACATGATGCTGAAGAACACGGTCTGGTCGGCGATGGCGAAAGCTTTTCATGAAACTGAGGGTTCTTTGGCCGAACGGCTGATCGCTGCCCTGGAAGCGGCGCAATCCGAGGGAGGCGACATCCGCGGAAAGCAATCTGCTGCGCTTATCATCGTGAAGGGGAAGTCCACAGGAAAATTGTGGGAAGACAGGGTGATCGATTTGAGGGTCGAGGATCATCCGGAGGCGGTGAAGGAGATCAAACGGCTGCTTCGAGTCTATCGCGCTTACGAGTACATGAACGCGGGCGATCTGGCGATGGAGAAGAACGATGTGGAGGGCGCGCTGAAGGCTTACGGTTCGGCGGAGGCGATGTTCCCTGACAATCTAGAGATGAAGTACTGGCACGCCATCTCGCTGGCCAACATCGGAAGGGTGGACGACGCTCTGCCAATGTTCACGGAGATATTCAAGAAAGACAACAACTGGCGACTGCTGACGGAGCGGCTGCCTTCGGTGGGGCTGCTTAGCGTGGATAAGAAGGATCTAGAGAGAATTGTATCGCTGGAATGATGGTGATCCAGATAGGGCTTTGGCAAATTTCATTATTCGTAACTGGATGCCTGCTTTCGCAGGCATGACAAATGCTAGGAGGTGTGTCATTCCCGCATTGTTTTGAGCGGGAATCCAGGGGAAGGGATTTTCCCCTTATCCAGATGGAGCAGGACATATATCCTGCCCCATCTTGCCATTGACCATCTATTGATTCAGAATCCTGTCAGGATTTTGATATAGTCTTTAAAAATTCTGGAACTCGAAAGAGAGGAATTGCGTTATATTTTACATCATTGATTTATCGATCTGAAATGTGTATATTTTTACCGGTTTTTACGAGAGGGTAGGATATCGGGGCATTTCATCAGATTATATCTTTATTTGTACATCTTTTAAATCCTGAATACATTGTCGTCGTTACATATTGTTGAATCAGCGCAGAGGAAACGTTATGATCGAATTAAAGAAAGTGTGTAAGAATTATGGATTGACAAAAGCCCTGATTGATGTGAGCTGTTCGATCAAGAAGGGGGAGATCATCGGATTCGTGGGACCGAACGGCGCGGGAAAATCCACGGCGATGAAGATCATCACGACGTTCACGGCTCCCACGTCGGGGACAGTGAAAGTCGGCGGTTACGATGTCTTGGAGAACCCGCTTGAGGTGAGGAAAATTATCGGCTATCTGCCCGAGTCCGTGCCGCTCTACTCCGATATGTTGGTGAACGAGTATCTCGAGTTCATCGGTACGGCAAGGCACCTGAACGGCAAGTTTAAAAAGCGTTTTGATTGGGTCGTTGAAGCTTGCGGTCTGCAGCCGGTTCTGAAGAGAAAGATCGGCGTGCTTTCGAAGGGTTTTAAGCAGCGCACCTGCCTGGCGCAAGCTTTGATTCACGATCCTGAAGTTTTGATTTTGGATGAGCCGACATCGGGATTGGACCCGCTGCAGATTATCGGAATCCGGAATCTGATCAAGGATTTGGCGCACGCGAAGACGATCATCCTGAGCACGCACATTCTCCCGGAAGTGGCTTCCATTGCGGACCGCATCCTTGTGATCAATCAGGGCCGGCTCGTGGCGGACGGGACTTTCGAGGATCTCATCCAGCAGGTGACAGACCGCGGTTCGATCTACATTGCTGTGAAATGTGCGAAGAAGGAGTTACAGTCGGCGATTCAATCCATCTCCGAGATTGAAGAGACAGTGTTCGACGATTCCGTGCCGCGGGGTATCGTTGGCTGCCACGTATACTTTAAACCAAAATTTGATCTGGTGGATCGGTTGAACGAAATCATCCGCTCGCAGAAATGGGATGTCGTCGAGTTTCAGCAGGAAAAGCTGTCTCTCGAAGAATCCTTCATCCGACTGACCCGCTCGACCGGACAGGAGCAGGAGCCGACAGAACCCGACTCGGAGAAAGCGGTGAACGAGGAAGGGGGTGCCCAATGACGGACATCGGAATTATCTTCAAGAGAGAATTCCGGGCTTATTTTTATTCGCCCATCGCGTACGTGTTCAGCGTCATCTTCATCGTCCTGAACACGAGCCTGTTCATGTTTCATTTCTTCTTTTTCGGCAACGCGGACATGCGCAGCTTTTTCTCCACGCTGCCCATCGTTCTTGGGTTGGTTTTCATTCCCGCGATTTCGATGCGTCTCTGGTCGGAAGAGAATAAACTGGGCACGATCGAGCTGCTGCTGACTCTTCCGATGAAAACGGAACACATCGTGTTGGGGAAATTTTTGGCCAGCTTCGTGTTCTATCTCATCGCTTTAGCAGGGACGCTGACGATTCCAATCATCCTCATCTTCTTGGGGAAGCCGGATTTTGGCCCGATTGTGGGCGGCTATTTCGGAGCCGTGCTGCTGGGCGCGTTCTTTCTGGCCGTGGGGATTTTCATCTCCGGATTCTTCTCTGATCAGATCGTGTCACTCATCATCACGAGTCTGGTCTGCGGATTCCTGGTCCTCATCGGATGGCAGTACGTCCCGATGGTCATCGACGGATGGATTCCCGGGTTGGGCGAGTTCATGTACAATTACATCGGCGTCACGCGGCATTTCAACGACATCGAGCGCGGTGTGATCGATATCAAGAATATCCTCTATTTTCTATCCTTCACGGCGTTATTTCTATATCTGAACGCCAAAGCGTTGGAAAGGAGAAAATATTGATATGAAAGACTTGAAGAAACATTTTATCACGACGTTTGTGATGGCCGCGATATTGTTAGCCGGCATTGTTGTTCTTGTGAATATGGTTTTCAACAACACAAATATCGGAAGGTTTGATTTCACGGAGGATCAGGTCTACAAACTGTCTCCGTCGGTGGAAAAGATTCTTTCGGGTCTGGAAGCGCCCATCGAGGCGACGTACTATGTGTCTTCCTCGGAGAAGATGCCGACGCAGTGGAAAAACTTAGAACGGGACGTCATCGACAAGCTGAAGGAGCTGAAGCTGGCGTCGAACGGGAAATTGAGTTACACGGTTTT
Organism: bacterium; assembly: GCA_043824415.1. Lineage (GTDB taxonomy): Bacteria > Zhuqueibacterota > QNDG01 > QNDG01 > DSAB01 > JBDRSZ01. The sequence continues at coordinate 4,158 of JBDRSZ010000104.1, forward strand.
CGATCCCTCCGCCGAGGAGGAGAAGGAAGCCTACGAGGAATCGAAGCAGGAGGAAGAGAGTGCGGACATCCTTGATAGCGGGATGGGAAAAATCAGCCGGAAGAAAATCGCCGAACAGCTGTACGAGAAGGGCGTCATTCCGTTCGGTGTGCAGAGCACGGAGCGGGATGAATTCGCCGTGAAGCGCGTTTATTCATCCATTGTCCTGTCGTACTTAGACCGAAAGGAAGACGTCATCGAAGAAGTGCGACCTGAAACGTTCGGCAGTTTAGAGTATGAAATCATGTCCCGCATCTACAAGCTGGTATCGAACAAGCGTCCGCGCGTCGGGTTCTATCCGAGTCAGCCCGAAATCCCGCCGGAATATCGGCAGTACTACAGACAGGGTCCACCGCCCGACATGTACGCGTTTGCAGCGAAATTGTTTCGTGAGTCGGGGTACGATGTGACACGGACGAACATCGAGAAGGACGATCCGATTCCCGAGGACATTCAGACGATGATCGTGATGATCGACCAGCCCCTGCACGCGCGTCAGCTGTACGAGATCGATAAACTGATCCACAAGGGCGTGCGGGTTTTAATGGCAGGCCAGCAGTACAATTATCAGATTTCAGCTTCGCGGGAACCCGGGAAATTCGACCTGCAGGGCATGCCCACCCGACTGAACATCAACGACTTGACGAGGACTTACGGTTTCGAATTCGATGACCAGATGTTCATGGATCGGAGCACGGCGTACATCCAGATTCCCGTGTACCAGACACAGAGCATGGGGATGTTTCAGGTCCGCCAGCAGCGGATGGAGCCGGTGACGAAGCCGGTCATCATCAAGGTGGACGCTGAGAATATCAATCCCAAACTGTCGATATCGAACAAGATCACAATGCTGTTCTATATGTACGGCGGTCGGCTGATGTTGAACAATGACGTCATTAAGGAGAACGGTCTGCAGGTTCGGACGCTGTTCACGTCGAGTGATTACTGCTGGACGAGGCCAGGCTACGGGTACGGTCCTGTGAGCGAAGCGCCTCCGGCTCAGGAATTTATCCTGAAGAAACAACCACTGGGCATTCTTGCCGAAGGGAAATTCAAACCGAAGTACGTTGACCAGTATATCCCAAAGTGGCCGTCAACTTCTGGAGATGAGGAGACGGGAGAAGAAGCCGACCAGCTTTCTGAAATTGTGGGCGATGCGAAGGAAAACAAGATGCTCGTTATCGGCTGCGCGAATATGTTCAAGGACGATGTCCTGCAGTCGGTCGTCAGCCACAGAGCGCTCCTTCTCAACTGTGTGGACGCCCTGACGCTGGGCGATGAACTTATCAACATTCGTTCGAAGAACATCGCTGCACGGCAGATCAAGAACACGAGCAGCGTGGGTAAGGCCGCATCGAAAACGTTCGTCGTATGGTTTTCGCCGTTGGTGTTCATCGCTGCGGGGATCTATTTGACTGTCAGACGAAAAAAGAGGTAGTCTCCATGGAAGAAAAACATCTCAAGATTTTTGCCGGTGTCTTTGTCCTTTTATTCGTTTTGTATTTCGTAACCAAGCCGAGACATACCGGAGTCAATCTCGATGAGCTCGTGCAATCCATTGTTATCGGCGTTTCGAAGAACGATGTCAAGGCTGTCGAGGTGTACAAAGAATCCACATCCGACCAGCCGATTCAGATGTCATTCGCCCTGCAGGGGGATCAGTGGCATATTCCGACGCGATTCAACTGCAAGGCCCAGAAGAACCGGATGGAACGTCTATTGGACGACGTGCTGGAGATGACGGGAAAAGTCCGGTCGTCGGACCCGAAACATTTTGGCCAGTACAAAATCGCGGATGAACAGGGCATTCATCTTCTGCTGAAGGACGAGGCGAATAAGACACTGGCCAACCTGATCATCGGGAAAAGGGCCGAGGATTACAATTCCGGTTTCGTCCGTTTCGCCGGCAAAGAAAAGGTCTATGCCGTGGATAAAAACCTGCTGTCGACTCTGAACATCAACGGCGACATCGACACGCTTTCCCAGTTCAAGGACAACAGCTTCATCGACCTTCAGGCGGTCAACCAGGATAGGCAGGAGCTGGAGATGGTGGGGATGGTCGTCGACCGGAAAGAAATGGTGATCAAGAAAATCGAGAAGGAAGTAGAGGTCGTTGCCGAGGATTCGACGAGGGCGAAGGAGTTGAAGAAGGTATGGGTGCTCGTCAGGGGGAACAGCGAGGTCG
>JBDRSZ010000105.1:0-2254 GCA_043824415.1 bacterium
ACTGTTGCGGAAGGCCCAGCTCGGACCTCCGGGCGTCTGTTCTCCCACGAACCGGTATTCCACGCGCAGGACGTAGTGCGAGAATTTATCCTTGTAAAAGATGTGCCCGAACTTCCCGTCGAACGTGTCGTACTGATCGTATGCCACCTTCAGGACGCCATCCTCCACCCGGAACGTGTTGCCATAATTGTCGCCCAATTCATGACCCGCGATCTTAATCTTCCATCCCTCTAAATCTTTCCCGTTGAACAGGCTGATCCACTGATCCTTTTCCGCGCTTCCCTGCGTGCAAAACAAATTCAGCAGGATAAAACACAGGGTTCCCCAAACGCCCGTTTGGAGATTTATCGTCCTGCGTGAATGAACAATAAAAGCATTCAAGGCATTCATTGTTTCTCACTCCTTTAATTTATCCTCTCTGTCCTATAACCGACTTTGGGAAGAGGTGTATTGAATGAAATACTCTTCTACTCTCAACTTAATGTTGCTGCTACTGAAATCAGGATATTCAAAACGATTTGCCTGAGTTCCCCTGTTCTATACCCGCTTCACTCTAAGAGTTCATGAACGAATTTTTAGAACTTGTCTAAGAGTGAATATCGTAGAAACAATGAATGCCAAGAAGACAATGGCCGCTACCCGCAGAATTGTCCACTCCATATTCACATTGGTTTCTCCATGATAAATGTCAGTTAAAGCCAGGTGACTAAAAAGCAGTGCAATAAATGAAAAACAGGCAAGTGTCACTGTGATCATCGCATACTTCTTTATTTTCGTCATATCGTATCCTCCTTATCCTTTGTACGGAAGAGGCCAATTCGAATATCAACTTGAACCTCTACCTTGATTTAAAGCGACCACCCGTCTCTGTACACATGATGCAAGTATTGATTCGCCTCGGGCATGTTCGTGAATTCCATATCCGCAGGATTCCAGTACAGCTTCACGCCCGTCTCGTTGTCCAACCGGTTCATCCTGAGGGCCACGTTTCCAAGAAGGACGACCTCGGTCAGAAATGCGACAAACTCAAAATCAGACTCGGCCGGCTTCCCTCCTTTGCACGCTTCGATCCATTCTTCGTAGTGCCCCGGAGATCGGGGCAATATCTTGGGAGGAGGGTCGAACGCCTGCATTTTCGTCTCTGGGACGATTCGATTCTCATACATGACACCTCCATCTCCATAGAAAATCGTCCCGTTGCTGACGTGCATCCGTTCCCTTTCCAACTCAACAGGACGTGGAGGCTTCAATCCGCCATCGTACCAGGTGAGCTGGGTCGGAGGCATCTCCCCAAGCGCTGGGAAACGATACGTCACGATAGACGCGAGTGGATACGTTTCATCATTCATCCGAGTGGAAGTGGCTTCCACACTGATCGGGTGCCCCAATTTCAGGGCGCGAAAAATCGGATCAAAGATGTGGCAGGCCATGTCTCCCAGAGCGCCCGTCCCAAAATCGATCCATCCTCGCCAGACAAACGGCAAGTACGCAGGATGATACGGGCGATAAGGTGCCGGTCCGAGCCAAAGGTCCCAGGCAAGCGTTTCGGGCACCGGCGGCGTATCCACGGGCCGATCAATCCCCTGGGGCCACCATCCCAGCGCGCGGTCCGTCCAGGCGTCGACTTTGCGCACCTGTCCGATAGCTCCGCCCCAAATGTATTCAGCCAACCGCCTCGTCCCCTCCGAGGCCTGGCCGTGGTTCCCCATCTGCGTGGCCACTTTATGTTCCTTCGCGGCCCGCGCCAACGTCCTGGCTTCGCTCACCGTGTGCGTGAGTGGCTTCTCACAATACACATGCTTGCCCATTTTGATCGCCATCATCGATGCCGCCGCATGGATATGATCCGGAGCGCTCACAACCACCGCGTCGATGTTTTTCTCCTTTTCAAGCATGACGCGAAAGTCTTTGTACCGTTTTGCCTTCGGAAATTTCCCGAACGTCCTTGCGGCGCGTTCCCAATCTACATCGCAGAGCGCCACGATGTTTTGCTCGGCCACAGACAAAGCATCCATGTTGTCTGAACCTCTGCCTCCTGCGCCTATACCAGCGATGTTCAACGTGTTGCTCGGCGCTCTCTTCCCCAAAACCTTGCTCGGAACGATATGGAAGACCGTAGCAGCGGACACGCTCTCCAAAAATTGACGGCGGGAAATCCGCATGCCCCCGCTCTTTATCTTCGTCTTAATATCCATTTGACCCCCTCCTCGACGAACGAGCCTGAATAAAGAAAGATACACACATCCGAATACTC
>JBDRSZ010000106.1:0-4613 GCA_043824415.1 bacterium
GATGAAGACACCTCTGGGCAGTTCAACTCCTGCGATCCTGTGGTTCTGGAACACGGACATCTCTGCGTTCATGACCTGGGGATCGACCCGGTTGTGGTCGTCGAACAGGAGGACGCAGCCTTTTTTCTTCTCGGTTTTCTGAAGGATGGAATAGACCCAGTCCGGCGGTCTGAGTCGGGTGACGGCTTCTCCGTCAGTCAGTCTTTCGATGTCCGGCAGGCCGTTTAAGTCCCCGACTTCAGCAAGCATGTCCGGCGTGACCATGACGAGTCCCAGATGCTTTTCTTCAGAAAATGATTTTACGATCTGCGTCTTTCCGATGCCCGGTCTTCCCTCGATGTTGGGGACGGTCTTTCGGGCGTTGATCTCTTCCAGCTTCTTGTTCTCCAAATACAGATCATTAAGGAGTCTTGGCAGCTGGGCTGGTGTGAGTGTGCTGTGGGTTGTGGTCTCGTTGTTCATCTGAACCTCCTTGTGTTTTGGATTGTTGTTCTAATTTTTCTCGAAGGATCTCGTTGACGACCTCAGTCATGGGGCGTTTCTTCTCTTTGGATAGCCGGTACAGAGAAGGGATGAGATCTTCGGCGATCTTGGGTGAGTACACGGGATCACCTCCTTAAAAAGTTAGATTGGTAAAGATTATTACTGTAAATGGATTATGATTTGTTGAATCGAGTGAAGATTTTCTGCGGAGTTATGCGGCTTTTAAAATGGTAACAATTATCTGTTGCCAGAAGGCGTCTTTATTTATTCAGTTCCTCCACGCGAAGAAACGATCCTTTCAGGGTAACTTCGTTTTTTATCAGTGCGAGCGCGATTGAGAGAAGATCGTATGTGTCATTCCTGTATCCGGTTTCCAGAATGGTATTGCCTCTCAGGTGTTTCATGATGTACATTGTGAGCACCAGGTTTCGTAAATCACATTCCTGGAGAATTGGGAAGGTATTTTCACCGCTTTCATCCTCAGACGCAACCCGGATAAATTTTTGGCTGGTGAAATAGACATCCATCTCCGGTTCTTTTTCCTGGTACACTTCAACAGTCAGCCGGGCAAGCTTCTCTATCAGGTCCTCTTTGCGGCCGGTCATACTCACGCCGTGTGTCCGAAGCACCTCTTGAATCTTGTGACATGAAGTGTCACAAGTCATGTACCCGCCGACAGAGTACTGCGTCACCTTCGAATGGGTAATATTGGCATAAGAAGCAGTTCCGTCTCTGGGATACATATAATCCAGGGACGGGAAGAGAATCCGGCACCGGCTCTGTTGGACCATTTGACCAAGCCTTGATATGTCCACAGTAAAGCAGTAACATCCCTGGCCTGTTCGCCATCTGGATGCAAATTCCTTCACTCTCACCCGTTTTGCCGGATCACTGTCCAGTACCGGCCGGAAGCGAATTTTTTCTCCATCACTCTGGCAATTGTAGAGCAATGTAAAATGGAGGCAGTGATCTTCTGCCGGGAAATCTACCTCAAGCTGGAAATGTTCTATGCAATTCGTCAACCGCAGGAGACCACGGTCATCTGTGACCTGTTTGATAAAGTGAATGGATCGGAAATTAGTGGATGGTATTCCTGCGGTGATGATGAGATTGTCCTCACTTTCAAAGTCAGCAAGGCTCAGTATTCTCCCGAGGTCATACCGCTTAAAATCAGCATAACCGGAAAGTTTAATACTTTTGTCTCTGGCTTTCACAAAAGAACGCGCCTTATCGAATAAAGGAAAGGCCCTTATCAGGAGCTCATGAGCAATTTCATGGGACCACATCTTCCGTAGCCTTTCACGAGCCAAAGTAAGCAGTTCCATGTATGAAAGTTCCTCAACAAAATAGAGACTTCCTTTAATCCGCTCGAGCGTTTCCTCAAATCGAGAGGAATCATGGAAATAAAAGTAGTAACCTACATGAGAGATATCATAGCAGAAATCAGCACGAGCCATCTCTTCAGGTTTCAAATCATCGCTGTTCAATATTTGCACAAACCGTTCGCCAAGTGTGGTGTGGGTCGTTTCAGCCTCTAGTGGATGAATACCCCTTGTGATGACATCTGCCAGAGACACATTCACCTTTTCATAGGCCAAACGCTTAAAACACGGGATCTCTGGGTCGTCCTCTATCCAGAGTCTGAATGTCTCCATTACCCTTCACCTCCTCTCGTAATCAATCTTTCAAAAGTGGAAATGTCTTGTTCTATCAAACTTCCGGTCTCCTCAATATCCGCCATCATCATCTTTTCCTTTCCAGCCAGTTTCTCGACCTGGCTGTATGCGATGATCCGTTCAAGATCCGATCTCCGGTCCAGAAGCGCCTCAATCTCTTCAAGATATTCTATCGACTCATCCTGAAGATTCGGAATGCAATCGACAGAGAGTTTGGAACTTGAAATCTGATGACTCAAACTTTCGAGCAGCTCCTGGGGGACTGTGCCCGGGCGGCGGGCCTCGACTTGCAGGGCCGTATAAGCCAAAAGGGTGGTATCGTGGTCAGAGTTGATCATATCTGTCCAGGCCTTCGAAGAAACGAATTCACCGATGTGATCCGTAATGAGTATTTCAGCCTTTCGCATCGAGTCATGAGTGGTCAATAACTCATAGATGAGATTGACCTTTTCGATTTCCGAGCCTTTCTCGAAAAAACTCCTGAGAAGATCAAAACAGATCTCTATCCTGTGAACAGATTCTTCCCGTTTGGGTGAGTCGTCGGTAAGACCTATGGGGATGCTGGATTGAATCACATAGCGTGCCGACTCTGCAAATGAACCGCTTGGTGCACCGGAGACTTCTGCCCTGGCCAGTTCCACAGCACGGTTCGCCAAAATATTCCTGTAGATAAATCCCAGCCTCCTGCCGTCGAGAGAAATCTCCTGTTTTGTCTCCCGCATCAAGAGATTGGCAAACTTGGCAAGGAACTCAGACAACGACACCATTTCTGTTCTCAGCCCGTAGAAATACCCGGCCGCTTTCCGGAGCGTCGCGCGCATCTTCTTACCAATCTCTGATATCTCTACGGTTGAGATACTTTTTTCATTTGTGCTGTTTTGTGTCCATTCTGCCATGGCTGGTGCATCGTTGCCGTTGACATGCATCGTGACCCGGATGCGGTCTTCTTCTTTCATCTGAAGCACGTCAGGCGGATAGAGGAAGATGGCAAATCGGCCGATGAGCGCTTCGTCCAAGGTCTGTGTCGCGGAGTAGGTCATCGGGTTCATGGCCGACCACACCCATTTGACCTGAGTGTCAAATCCCATGATCTTTCTGCTGCGGATGAGCTCGAGCCATTTCGACTGAAGCTCGGGGATTGCCCGGTTGAGCTCGTCGATGAGAATAAATTCCTTATCCCATACAGTGACCTTGCTGGGTATATATTCGACAACGCCGTGTTTCAGTTTTTCCACGTTGGGATATCCGAGCACATCCTCAAACATGGCCTTTGATGCATCGTATACCAGAAACCTCTTCCCGAGTGCCTCGGCCATCCTGCAGGCCAGGTGGGTCTTGGCACAGCCGTGATTGCCTATGAGCAGCAAAGGATCCCCTGTCAGAAGTGAGGCCAGTATCAGGTTTTCATCCCGATCGCGCCATCCGTAGATACCGAGTTTTTTAAGGATCATTATATCCTCCTCTTGTTTTGGTGAAAATGAAAAAGGGGAGAATAATCGATAGAAACCTACCTCCCCTTCACGCGATGAATGGATTTTTAAACTCTTTTCTTAATTCACGACATCTTCAAGTTTGACGACTTCTCCGAACGGCTCGAATGACTCACACCCGTTCAGTTTATCAAATAGGATCGTCAGTGTGTTGAGTTTCTGCTGTTTGAGCCTCTGGCTCAGCTCGTCTGTCATGGAAGCATACCCATCTGTGATGATGATGGCCTTGTCAAATCCCTGCTCGATGATGGACCTGGCGATACAGTCGAAATCCGTGCCGTAGGTTGTCCGGATATTGCCTTTGAGAAGTTCGGAAAATCGGGTCTCGACCACACGGTTGCTGAACTGGAAAATGGTCGTGATCTCTTTTCGCAGGTTTTTCAGGATACCAAGAATCCTGGGCAGGTACTGGTTGACGCTGCCCGAGACATCGAGGTAAACGGCCAGGCCCCTGTGGTTCTTTTGCGGGTGTGATAGCCGGTTATGAAAATAACCCGGGTAAGCGCCTGCTGCCAAGAGTACAAGGTCACGTTTTGACGGGTAAAGGGGAAGAGGCGTTGTCACAATCCGTCTGTTCTGAAAAAGCTCTATAAACCGGTCGAACTTTCGTTTTGTGGCAAACTTCAGGAGAAGATCGCGGCGAATGGACAGGTGCGTTCTGAGCGCTTCTATGAGAAGGCTTACTATGTTTTGGTAATAACCGGCCTGATCGGACGTTTTTTCTTGAATGTTGTTTCTGATTTCTTCTGCCAACCTGGCCACATCTTCCGGGGGCAGTTCAAAAATCGTTTCATGGCCTGGCTGTTCGTTGTGGGTGCCGATGAGCAGAATTCCGGTCACATCCACTTTGGGAGTCAGGATTTTTAATGTCTGGATGAGTTCTCCTGTGGTCATCTGGGCCTCATTAGTCCTATGCTGTTGATACAATTGTTTATATACACGTTCGTACCGGCTGTTTTTCATG
>JBDRSZ010000107.1:0-6784 GCA_043824415.1 bacterium
CGTGGCCACGGGAATCGTCTCGGAGAAAAAGATCGACCGGATGAATATCCTTCAGGCCACGTTCAAGGCCATGCGGATGGCTGTGGGAGGTCTTTCGGTTCGGCCCGAACACTTGCTCATCGACGGGCTTCCGCTGCCGGAGAAATTCTACCCGCAGACAGCGCTCATCCGGGGTGACCAGAGGAGCTTTTCGATTGCCGCGGCATCCATCGTGGCCAAGGTGACGCGGGATCGAATGATGGTCGATCTGGATGCACTTTACCCGGAATACGGTTTTGCCCGCCACAAGGGATACGGCACGAAGGAGCATGTCGAAGGAATCCGAAAGCACGGACTGTGCGAAATCCACCGGAAATCCTTTCATATCAAGGGATGGACGGACCGTTGAAAGGCAAAGACAGGTATCGGCAGAACGTGGGGAAGCGAGGTGAGGATGAAGCCGTCCGATATTTAAAATCAAAGGACTACGGTATCGTCGAGAGAAACTTCAGGGCGGAACGGGGCGAGATCGACATCATTGCTAAGGATGGGGACACTCTCGTCTTCGTGGAAGTGAAGACGAAGGCCCACGAGGGATTCGGAGAGCCGGAGGATTGGGTGGATCGGAGGAAGCAGGAGCAGATCGGGAAGGTGGCGATGCGGTATCTTCAGGATAAGAATCTGTGTGGAGTCGACTGCCGATTCGATGTGGTGTCTGTCATCCTAAAGGACGGGATGAAAGAAATCCGCCATCTGGAGGACGCCTTCTGGATGGAATCGGATTCGTCGGAGAGTTTGTATTAAGGAGCTATGGATGGGAACGGTGCGCACGAAACGGTTGATGAAAGACTGGGGCAGGACGGCTTTTGAAATCCTGAAATGGGCGGTCGTGCTCTGGCTCCTCTGGCCGATGAAGGACGCTTCGAGCGGTCCGGTGAATTTTACAAGGATCGTCGCTGGGATTCTGCTTTTTGTGATTTTCGCAGGAAAACTTTTCTACGATACGGTCATTATGGGAATCATCCGACAGCGGAGGACATCGGTGAAGCAGGACATCGTCAACCTGCTCGGAATCGTAATGGGCGTAGGCATCGTCGTTGGACTGCTGATTTTTTTTGTGGGATTTATACTCGTTGAGTTGTTCCGGTCGATGAATAGAAGGGAAGAATAGTGATTGTCTGCGCTTCCTGAACATCTCTATAGAGTGCCGATTTTTAGGAGTGAAGTCGAACAAATTCTACGAAGGTGCGTCATAATGGATCGGATCTTTTGGAGATGCGGCTTTTAATGGGCGCTCCCCAGCCGATGATTATGATGACAAGTCCGATGAGAACGAGGGTTGAGTACATGTGGGTTCCTTTCTTCTTCCGTCTTTTCATAAGTATAGACATCTATCAGTGTAAAAAGGTTGCATAATAAATGGATGACACAACGAATGGAGGTGGATTGGGATGAGAATTCGTCTGATTGTCTATGTCGGAGCTGTCCTATGGATGGCTTCGTGTACGCGCATTAAAGAATTGAGACACGAGGAAATACGTCAGGTTTTGATCTATGAGTCGAAGAAGCATGCGGCTTTTCCCGGAGTCGCAAGGCTGAAGTCGGGAGAACTGCTTGCGGTGTTCCGAGAGGGAGAGGCGCATGTTTCTCCCGACGGCAAGATTTTGATGTGCCGGTCGGAGGACGGCGGTCAAAGCTGGTCCGCATCGGATACGATCGTCAGCACAGCCCGCGATTGCCGCGATCCCTCTATCGTTCAGCTCAGGGATGGACTCATCATCGTGAATTTTTTCCAGTCGAAATACGATGCGCAGGGGAAAATCATCGGCGCTGTGGGTTGTTTCACCGTTCGGTCCTTCGACAACGGGCGGACGTTCACGTCCCCCAGGATGGTGTCTATTCCCGACTTCAGCTGGTCGGCTACGTCGGATGCGATATTGGAAACGCAGGACGGCAGGCTTTTGCTTCCGGTATACGGCGGCAAGGAGGGAGAACGCTCCGCTGCGATTGTCGTCATTTCGGATGACGGCGGAGAATCCTGGGAAGAACAGGTCGTCATGGCCAAGGATTCGGCAGGAAGCGTCGATTTTCAAGAGCCGGCTCTGATCCAACTTCCTGATGAGAAAATTCTCTGCATGCTCAGGACGGCCGGCGCGGACGGTTTCTTGTATCAGACCGCTTCTGCGAACGGCGGAAAGACGTGGTCTCCTCCGAAGAGTTCAGGAATTCAGGGACAGGCGGCGGACCTGTACGCCACGCCCGACGGGACGCTTCTGTGCGCATACAGGGATTTCTGGCCGAGAGGCGTCAGTTTTGTTCGAAGCTACGACTGGGGCCGGACCTGGGAGCAAGAGATATCGCTGTTTTCAACGGATGATGATTGCGCGTATCCGAGTCTTGTGACGACGGGGGATGAGATTTTGGCCGTTCATTATGCGGTGCTTCCAGTGAAAGGGGAAAGCGGGAACGAAAGAAGCGCCATCCTCGGGACGTTTTTCAAAGTCCGCAGACCCGAATCGCCAGCCGGATTCTCAGCGTCGACACAGGGCCGGAATAGCGTTCATCTGCGCTGGAATGCGGTGAAGGGGGCTTCCTACTATACGGTGTACCGGGATGAGATTCCTGAATTCACTGTCCAATCAGGATATCCCTTTAAGGGAAACGGCATTGCGAATCCCACGTCCAACTTGTATACGGATTGCCGGGTCGATACGGGGCGGACGTATTATTACCGCGTCACGGCTGTTGTCGGAGTCGGAGAACCTGTGCCGGGTACGGGGAGCGAAAGCGAACCGACGGCGGCGTTGGAGGTCATTCTGCGGTAGGGAAGGGGAGGAGAGGTATCACGCAAAGAAGATTTTTCGGGATGAATGTGTTATCCATTTCCAAAACATGAGCGTTGTTCTGGGCTTCCGGAAAATTTCCTTGATTCTTTAGCGATATTTGTATATACTTAACAAGAGTTTTCGGGTTCATATACTTGAGTCTTTTCAATGTTTTCTAAAGTACTGAGCGCAGCTGTGTTGGGTATCGATGGGTACATCGTTCAGGTGGAAGCCCACTTAGAGGGAGGACTCCCTTACTTCGCGACTGTAGGACTGCCGGACGGAGCCGTGAAGGAATCGAAGGAGCGGGTTAACGCGGCCATTAAGAATGCCGGTTTTTGGTTTCCGAGGAAGCGGATCACAGTCAACTTGGCTCCGGCGGATGTGCGGAAGGAAGGCTCCGCTTTTGACCTGCCGATGGCGATCGGAATTTTGGCTGCGAGCGGGCAGGTGTCGCAGGAGAAATTGACGGATATCGTCATCTTGGGGGAGCTTGCTCTGGACGGCGTCGTGCGGACGATCCGTGGCGGCCTCCCCATCGCCGTGGCGGTCAGAGACAGTCGGTTTAAGAGGATGCTTGTCCCCAGGGAAAATGCGAAAGAGGCGGCCATGGCGGAGGGCTTGGATGTCTTCCCCGTGAGCACGCTGCAGGAAGCGGTCAGCATCATCGAGGGTGGAACAGAACGCGAACCGTTCCGCGTCAATATGGATGAGGTGTTTTCACAGAACGGCCGGTATTCGGTCGATTTTCATGAGGTGAAGGGTCAGGAGCACGTGAAAAGAGCGTTGGAAGTCGCCGCGGCAGGAGGGCACAACGTTCTGATGATCGGACCGCCAGGGTCTGGGAAGACGATGCTGGCCAAACGGTTCCCCACAATTTTGCCGGAGCTCATTCTGGATGAAGCTTTAGAGACGACGAAGATCCACTCTGTGGCGGGCCATCTGCCGCCCGACACGGCGCTCGTGGCGACGCGTCCGTTCCGATCCCCCCATCATACGATTTCGGATGCCGGACTCATCGGGGGCGGGCACGTCCCAAAACCGGGAGAGGTCAGTCTGGCACATTACGGCGTGCTGTTTCTTGACGAGCTTCCCGAATTCCGGAAAAACGTGCTGGAGGTTTTGCGCCAGCCGATGGAAGACGGTTATGTGAATATCTCCCGGGCCGCGCTCTCAGTGACGTATCCGGCCAATTTCATGCTTGTCGCTGCGATGAATCCTTGCCCGTGCGGTTATTTCTCCAGTTCGCTGCACGAATGTACATGCACGGTTCCGCAAATTCAAAAGTACAGGTCGAAAATTTCCGGCCCGCTTTTGGATCGCATCGATATTCACGTGGAAGTCCCTGCCGTTCGGTATAAAGATCTGTCGAGCAAGGTATCCGGGGAGGCTTCGGAAGCGATACGAGAGCGGGTGAAGAAAGCACGGAATACTCAGCTGGAGCGCTTCAAGGGAAGGAAAGGAATCTACTGCAACGCGCACATGGGTTCCAAAGATATTCGCCGCTACTGTCCGATTGATGGAGTGGGCGACCAGCTTCTCCAGACGGCCATCAATCGGCTGGGCTTGTCGGCGAGGGCATATGACCGCATTCTTAAAGTGAGCAGGACGATTGCTGATTTGGAGGGCGTTCAGGAGATTCGGCCGGCATTCCTGAGCGAGGCTATTCAGTACAGGAGTTTGGATCGCGATTTTACGACGATGGTATGAAAGATTGAACGGTTTTTGAGGTAAGGTATGGAAGAAAACGTTTTCACGGTTCATGATGAAGAGGGAGTGACTGTGGTCAGGGTCGTGGAGAAAAAACTGTACCAGAATACTGTAGCCCCGTTTCAGAAAAGGATGGTGTCTCTGATAGACGCCGGCAAGCAGAAGATTGTCGTCAATCTTTCGGAAGTAGAAGTCATGAACAGCTCGGGTCTAGGCGTGCTCATCCTTACGTGGGATCGGTTGAGCAAAGAGGGCGGACGTCTGGTCATCGCGGGATTGTGTCCGATGATGGAGGAGCTTTTTCATCGAATGCGGCTCGATTTGCTGTTCACGCTGGCGGGAACCGAGGACGAAGCTTTGCAACTCATTCAGAAGGATAAAAAAATCCCTGCAAAATAGCTTCGTCTATAAAGAACCGTGATTGACACGGTGGGTGCCCACCTGAACGCTTTTTACTTCCACTCGATGGAGGCCTGTAATACACGCCAGAGTCGAACTCCCTCTTGATTATTGATGGCTCTTTATAGTTGCGAAAAGCTTGTATTGCAGGGACAAAATTTTCTGTCCAACGACTTTAATTTGGAGAATTCGATCACAAATGTCAAGTGAAAAATGCAATTTTTTAGAGAGGCCCTATTTTCTTCTCTTCGTGATGTTCAGTGCATTCTTTGCGGTCGAAGTCGGAGCGCAGGACAGGGGAAGAGCGAGGGATTTCGGCGTAGAGGTAGGCATCCTGCCTACGGGCCGATGGAATGCAATCACGGATGTGGGGGGCGTCCTCGTCGGACATGTGACTTTGATGAAGGGAGACTCGGTGCGTACGGGCGTAACGGCAATCCTTCCGCACGGAGGGAATCTCTTTCGCGAGAAAGTCCCCGGGGCCGTGTACGTAGGAAACGGATTCGGCAAACTCGTCGGGAGCACGCAGATCGAAGAGTTGGGAGAAATCGAAACGCCTATCGTGCTGACGAATACACTGAGCGTTTCTACAGCCATGGGAGCTGTGGTGAAGTACATGCTGAGTCTGGAGGGGAATGCGCGCGTCGGTTCTGTGAATGCCGTCGTTGGGGAGACGAACGACGGGGGACTGAATGACATCCGCGGGTTTCATGTGAAGGAGGAGGATGTGTGGAACGCGATCCGGTCGGCTGTTTCTGGCCCTGTCGAAGAAGGGTGCGTGGGTGCCGGAACCGGAACAACGTGTTTCGGGTTTAAAGGGGGCATCGGGACGGCTTCGCGGAAGCTCCCACCGGATCTCGGAGGGTGGACGGTGGGCGTCTTAGTGCAGACCAACTTCGGCGGAATCCTGAGCGTGAACGGAGCCCCGGTCGGAAGAGAGCTGAACCGGTTTGCGTATCAGGGGCGGGTTCCTTCGGGCGAGTCGGGTTCCTGCATGATCGTCGTCGCCACGGACGCGCCCGTCCTTCATCGGAATCTGAAGAGAATCGCTTCCCGCGCCATTCTCGGTCTCGGCCGATGCGGAGGCTTCTGCAGCAACGGGAGCGGAGATTATGTGATCGCGTTCTCGACACATCCGGGGTATCGCAATGCACGTCAAGCAAACGAATCTGTGAATTCACTCAGCGAGGTCGGAAACGATCGAATCTCACCCCTCTTCTTAGCGGTCGTTGAAGCTACAGAAGAAGCTGTTTTAAATTCGTTATTTCGGGCGGAAACGACAGTGGGATTCAGGGGGCGACGGTCCGAGGCCCTTCCGATCGACCGGGTCGTGGAGATTTGTAAAAAGTATGGTGTCCTGAACTGGAGTCGGTCTTTGCCTCCGGGCAAGGAGTAGACAATCGACGGTTGAGAGCAGTATGGTGTCTTTAGGGAAAATTGCTATTGTCGTCGGTATTTTATTCGTCGTGTTGGGTCTTGTTTTACAGTTTTTTGATAGGATTCCACTGTTGGGAAAGCTGCCTGGGGATATTCATGTTGAGAAGAAGAACTTTCGTTTTTATTTTCCGATGACGACGTGCCTTGTCGTGAGTTTGATCTTAACGTTTTTATTTCGTATGTTTCGTAAGTAATGATTGAACAGGGGAATCTGTCATGAAGAGAAAGATGGAGAATTTTTTACGAATGGATGTGTCTATGAGACGTTCATCTTTTATTTTTCTTTTATTCTCGGTTTTGGGAATAACGGCTGCTCGTACGCAGCATGTCGATGTGATCGTAGTGGACGGACCGATTACGCCCGTGACGGCCAAGTACATCAGCGATGGGGTAAACAGAGCGGAACGCGATGATGCCGAGTGCCTTGTCATCAA
>JBDRSZ010000108.1:0-2661 GCA_043824415.1 bacterium
CCGCGGTACGAAGGAAGAAGTCGAACAGGCAAACGTCGAAGGCAAGATCGTCGTCACAGAGGGGTTTCTCAGCAGGGCCTACAACGAAGCATGCGTGAAACAGGGGGCGCTGGGCATCGTCGCCATCAGCCAATCGCGTCCGTACTTCGATCCTCTCCAGATACCCTGGAGTGGAATCTGGAGTCGTCGACGTAGGGGGGAGGCAGATTCGGATCAACCGTCAACTCCCAAATTTGGATTTCTCTTACCGGTACGTGAAGGGGATTATCTGAAACAGCGTCTGCTCAGGGGCGAAAAAATCAAAGTGCACGCCCAGGTGGAATCGAAGATGGAATCCTACGAGCTCCAGGATGTCGTCTGTCACATCCCGGGAACAGACCCGAACGCGGGCGAGATCATCTTCTCGGCCCACCTGTTCGAGGGCATCGTCAAGCAGGGCGCGAACGACAACAAGTCGGGCAGCGCCGGCATCTTGGAGGTGGCACGCGTCCTCCACACGCTCATCCAGGAGGGCCGCCTCCCCAGCCCGAAGCGGACGATCCGATTCCTGTGGGGTCCCGAGTTCTCCGGCACTGGGCCCTGGGTGCAGGCCAACAAAGACATCATGGAGAAGACGCTCTGCAACATCAACATGGACATGGTCGGTGAGTGGCTGAGTCTGAACAAGGCGTTCTTCTGTCTGATGCGGACGACGTACGGCAACCCCCATTACATCAACGACGTCATGGAGAATTACTACCGATTCGTCGGCGAAGGCAACAGGGAACGCATTCAGGTCCGCGGTAATATTGATAAAATCCCCCATCGCATCGTTGCCCCGACCGGCGCGGACGAGCCCTTCTATTACAGCATCGAAACCCACTACGGCGCTTCGGATCATGAGGTGTTCAACGACTGGGGCGTGCAGGTTCCAGGTGTAATGATGATCGCATGGCCTGACCAGTGGTACCACACGTCCGGCGACCGCGTGAACAAATCGGACCCCACGCAGATGAGGCGTGTCGCCGTCATCGGTGCAGCCGCGGCTTACACCATCGCCAACGCGGACGATGACATGGCCGTAAAGATCGCGAGCGAAATCACGAGCAACGGCACGCGGCGTCTCGGCCACCAATTCGTCGTCGCGTTGGAGGACTTGAACAGTGCGACCGTTGAGAATTTCAATGACGCCTACGGTATGGCGCGAACCCGCATCCAGGCCGCACTCATCAACGAGAAGGCCACGCTCGCATCCGTCCTCGAAATCGCACAAAACAAACAGGCCATCGGCAGCCATATCCAAGCCATGCAAGGAACGATAGACGCCATCGGGAATGCACACATCTCCGCACTCAAGGTCCACATGAATGCCGTCGCCAAACGCCTGAATACGAAACCAGCGGTCATCAAGCTGACTGACCTGGAACAGAAAGCGGCAAAGATCATCCCCAAACAGACGGCCAAGGTGAAATCCAGCGGCTACAGGGGCTACATGGAATATATCACGCAAGTGCCCCGCGAGGAACGGGAACAGTATCCCTACGGGTTGAGAGACATCGGCAACAGCCGTGAACTCGTCCTCCTCGTCGACGGAAAGAACAGCGTGCTCGACATGAAACATCTTCTGGATGCGCAAAATGAGAGAAAATCCGACTTGCAAGCCATCCTTAATTATCTCCAAATCCTGAAGCTGGCAGGACTGGTCGAGATGTAATCTGTAATAAAAGGAAGGGGCGGCACAGTCCGCCCTTTCCCCTGTACTCTTCAATACAATCAGCATCCAAAACGACCCTTCAAGCCGTCATTATTCCCTTGACATTTGATTCCTCCGCATTATATTGTAGACGGAAGGAGGTCGCCATGTCGAACGATGACGATAAAAAACGGGAGCATCAGGTCGTAATGAATGTGGACGGAACCGACATCCCTCTCAACGCCTTCGCAAGGGAGATTATTGAAAACACCGTACTGGGCATGATCCATTCTCTCAAAGGAACTGATAAGAATCCGCAATGCATCAAATTAACGATCTCAAAAACGGAGAAGGTCGATGATTAAACCGAAGCACTGGCTGTGGCTCGTTCTGTTCGGTTCTCTCTGGGGTCTTGTAGAAGTGGGAGCTGGCGAAATCCTGTATGAATATCGGGTCCCCCATGCATCCGTTTATCTTTCAATATGGGCCTATTTCATGCTGGCTATGGCAAGAGGAGTCATCAACAGACCAGGCTCCTCGACCATCGTCGGTTCGTTCGCCACCCTTTTTAAACTGGTGAACGCGTCTCCAAACTTCTGTCATCTTGTGGCTATATTCATCATAGGTCTGACCTTCGATGCGTTCGCATCGATCCTGATGAGGAAGGAGCGACACACGCTCGTTCGGGTCGGGATGACCGGCTTTTTCAGCATCTTCATCGAAAGAACCGCATTCGCCCTTATCGCCGCTTACATTGTCCGCTACGAACGATGGATCCGGGGCGGAATTCCGATGATTCTCCGCCACATCTTCGTGTCGGGAAGTCTCACGGCGTTGGCTGCCATCGCACTCGTACCCCTTGGATACTGGATCGGAGTCCATGCGATCTCGCAGATGGAACGCCGTCCACGGCTGGCATATTCCGGAATCATCGCTGCGCTCGTTCTCTGCTGGACTTTGATTCGAATCGCTTGACCGTCCGGTATCCA
>JBDRSZ010000109.1:0-25328 GCA_043824415.1 bacterium
TCATGGGCATGAAAACCGTTAATCCTGAAAATTTTACGCCTTTTTTTCATGAGGGGCTCGGTTCCATGTTTGCCACGGCGAGCTTTGTTTTTATCTCCTATGGCGGTCTGACCAAGGTTGTGTCCCTGGCCGAAGAAATAAAAAATCCCGGTAAAAATCTGCCTCTGGGTATGATGCTTTCGATTTTCATAACGTCTATTTTATATGCGTCGGTTATCTTTGTTACTGTAGGCGTTCTGAGTCCTCAAGACTTGAAGGGAACCCTGACCCCAATATCCGATGGTGCAGACGTTATCGGAGGTGATGTATTAAAAATTGTCTTAAGCGTAGGCGCCTTTTTGGCCTTTATTTCGACTGCTAATGCAGGCATCATGACCGCCTCCCGCTACCCTCTGGGCATGAGCAGAGACAAACTGTTGCCCGCCGTATTTCAAAAAATAAGTTCGCGATTTAAAACGCCCTATATCGCCATTCTCTTTACGGGCACTTTTATGCTCACTGTGATTTTATTTTTAAAGCTGGAATTATTGGTGAAAGTTGCCTCCAGCGTGTTAATATTGCTCTACATTTTTGCCAACCTGACTCTGATTCTATTCCGGGAAAGCAAAATCTCAAGTTATAAACCGAAATTCATTAGTCCTTTTTATCCTTATCTTCAGATTTCAGGAATGCTGGCAGGCTTCTTCCTCCTGATAGAGATGGGCTCTTCGATTATTTTCCTGACTTTTATTTTTCTGTTGCTTGGGATTATCTGGTATAAATGTTATGCACATAAAAAGGTGGCTCAGGATTCCGCCATGATATATGTTCTGGAAAAACTGGTTTCCAGGGATAAGATACTGGCAACGGACAGTCTCCTGACCGAATTAAGAGACATCGTCATTCAGAGAGATGAAATTACTAAGGACAGATTCCACAGACTTATTGAGGAAAGCAGGGTGATGGATATAGAAGCCCCTCTCAAGATGGAAGATTTTTTCAAACAAGCTTCAAAGATTCTGGGGCAAGACCTAGATGTTGAATCTGAAGAAGTATACAGGAAATTAATAGAAAGAGAAAGCCAGACCAGCACTGTAGTGCGAGAGGGCCTGGCAATCCCGCATATCATAGTTGAAGCAGAAAATGTTTCAAAAATCATCCTGGTCAGAGCAAAAACGGGAATAATCTTCCCTAATGACAAACTGGTCCATGTTGCATTCGTACTCGCAGGTTCTTCGGGAAACCGGGGTCGCAGTCTGCATTTGAAGGATTTGGCTGCCATCGCTCAGATCACCCATAATCCCGAGTTTGACAAGAAATGGATGGATGCCCGTGAAGAGGAATTGAAAAATATCATGCTTCTAACCGAAAGAGACCGAGGATAAAATATGATTAGAAATAATCCGGATGGAGATTACCCGAGGATAGATAAGACCGCTTACATCGATCCGGCTGCAATACTAATTGGCAAGATAGAAATTGGCAAGAATGTATTCGTGGGTCCCGGTGCAATTATAAGGGCGGATGAACCGGATAGTCAAATAACCATCAGAGAGAATTGTAACGTTCAGGACAGAGTCGTCATACATGCTATTGAGCAATCGGATGTGCTCATAGAAGAAAATACGTCCATTACCCACGGAAGCATAATACATGGCCCGTGCAAAATCGGAAAAGGCTGTTTTATTGGATTTGGCAGTGTGGTTTTTAACGCTAAAATTGGCAATGGCGTAATTGTAAAAAATGCATGCTGTGTTGATGGAGTTGACATTCTTCCAGAGAGGGTAGTGGAATCAGGACAGGTAATAACTAAACCGGAAGATTTAAGATTATTAAGCATGGTAGATAAAAACACGAGAGGTTTTAGGGATAATGTCATAAGGGCCAATCTTTATTTGGTCAAAGGATATAAAAGACGTATATAGCTTAATTTTTTTTTAGACCTGGATGGTTCTAAAGATGAATATGAAGGATATTTTTTTCATCAAAAACGAGTATTTATTCCTGGTATGAAGGGAGAAGTATGATTCATCTAATTCTAATTATCAGTTTTACCGTTTCACTGATCTCTCTTTCTGTAGCCTGGTAGAATATGGAAAGATTTTTAGTCTGGGTTGAAAGAACCGGCAACAGGCTGCCGCATCCTTTCTGGATTTTTGTCTATCTGGGCGCTTTCGTGATAGTCGGTTCGCTGGTTTTTGGACTCCTGGGCGTTTCCGTGTCCCACCCTGTAAGCCAGGAAACCATTACGGCGAAGAACCTGATTTCTCAGCATGGATTGCAGAGGTTCGTTCTGGAGATGGTCACCAACTTTTCTCACTTCGCTCCGTTGGGTCTGGTTCTGGTGATGCTGATGGGTGTTTCCCTGTCAGTTCATTCGGGTTTTATGGAAACGGTTCTGGTTCGCATGACTCGAGTTCCTGAATTTCTGACACTGCCCGTGATCGTGCTCGCTGGAATCATGGGTAATTTAGGTTCTGACGCAGGAATAGTTGTAGTTCCCCCCCTGGCCGCCGTGGCTTTCAAGAAAATGGGGAAAAATCCTCTGGCCGGAATCGTTCTTGCCTACGCAGCCTGCACCGCCGGATTTACCGCAACCCTGATCCCCAGGGGCACTGATGTGCTTCTGGCCGGCTTCACCAACTCGGCCCTGGATGATCCCAACCTCCATGTGGGCGCCTCTGCAAACCTCTATTTTATGATCGCTTCTGTTTTCCTTATTACCGGAGTAATGACCTGGGTCGCCAAACGATATACCCTGCCAGCCTTAGAAGACTTCGAGGATGCTTCCCTCGGCAGTAAGAAAAAAATGGGTAAAACAGAAAAAAGAGGATTTCGGTGGGCACTGGCCGCATTGGCTGTTTATTCGATTCTTGCACTGTTGACCGTGCTTCCGGAAAATGGTCTTCTGCGCTATGATGTGGATAATATCCAGACGATTGCCTTTAGAGAGAAACCGGAAGCAGAGAAGAGCGAGAGAGCTTTCGGCAGAACGGCTGTGGTTTCAGACGGCGTTAAGAAACGATACGCCGTAGTTTACAGAAACCAGAAACTCTTTTTAGACGACCTTCCCGTGGACCGATGGACGGAGAATGCAAAGGTCCGTATTTACTTTCCAGAGGGTGACTCAACCCTTGACAGAGACAGCATCACCCAAATTGAAATCCTGCCTGATGTGATGCGTGGTCCCTTTTTCCGGGGTTTGGTAGCAATTCTTTTCTTTTTCTTTGCCATTCCGGGAACGATCTTCGGTGTGATTGTAGGCAAAATCCGGAAACTGGCCGATATTCCGGGCATGATGGTGACCAGCGTGAAAGGCGTCGCCGGTCTCATCGTCCTGGTCCTGGTCATCTCCCAGTTTGTGGCCTTCTTTCAATGGTCCAATCTCGACAGGATCGTAGCCATCTCCGGAGCCAATCTTCTGAACAGACTGCAGGTTCAGGGTCCTCTACTGTTCGTCGTGACAATTCTGATGGTTATGGGGCTGAATCTCTTTCTGGGTTCCAGTTCGGCCAAGTGGGCCATGCTGGCTCCTATAATCGTTCCGATGTTTTTATATCTGAACCCCTCGGTTTCTCCAGCCATTTCCCAACTTGTTTACAGAATTGGAGACTCAACCACGAACGGCATCTCGCCTCTATATCCCTATTTCCCCCTGGCCCTCGGTTGGGTAAGGGAGTACAAGAAGGACGCCGGTATCGGAACATTAATCAGGCTTCTTTTTCCCTATGCGATCTTTACCGGAATTGCCTGGATTGTCTTGTTGCTTCTATGGTATTTTATAGGTATTCCCGTTGGCCCGGGAGAGGCAATACGGTAAGTTTGGGTAATATTGAATAAGCATTGAAGAGAACAATATGATATATTTTATACTGTCCATCAGTTTTATAGTTTCACTGATCTCTCTTTCTGTAGCCTGGTTGTTTCACCGCCAAATTATGAAGAAAGACCCGGGCACCGAAAAGATGCAGGCTATTGCCGCGGCAGTACAGGAGGGCGCGCACGCCTATCTCAAACGGCAGTACAAAACAGTGGCTTTCTTTTTTATGGGTTCAGCCGTCTTTTTAATTTTACTGGCTTTTCTGGGTATGCAGAGCATATACACGGCAGTGGCCTTCCTGATCGGCGGGTTCTTTTCCGCTTTGTGCGGATACCTAGGCATGCAAACGGCCACTTCTGCAAGTAACCGGGTAACGAGTGCGGCACGCTATAGCTTGAATAGTGCTTTACAAATCGCACTGCGGGGAGGCGCCGTGATGGGACTCATAGTCGTCGGTTTCGTACTCTTGAACATCGTTATGTTCCTGGCATTTCTCTATCTTATACCACAAATCTGGGGAAGGCCTCTTACCTTAATCGAGATCACTACCATCATGCTGACATTTGGAATCGGGGCGAGTTTCCAGGCTCTGTTTGCCCGAGTGGGGGGCGGCATCTTTACAAAGGCCGCCGATATTGGCGCGGATCTGGTCGGAAAGTTAGAGACGGGCATTCCGGAGGACGATCCCAGGAATCCCGCCGTCATTGCGGATAACGTAGGAGATAATGTGGGAGATGTGGCAGGAATGGGAGCGGATCTCTACGAGTCCTATGCCGGTTCCATTCTCAGCAGCATGGTTCTGGGTGTGGCATGCGGTTATGGCGTAAAGGGTATTGCTCTGCCCCTCCTCATTGTCGTGATTGGAATTTTATCGTCCATTATCGGTATCTTCGTTGTGAAATCCAGCGAAAAGGCCGAACAAAAGGAACTCTTGAAAGCTGTCAACAGGGGTATTCATTTCGCCAGCATTCTCACCCTGGCCGGATCCTCTCTTGCCGTTTATTTTTTAGTTCCAGAGAATCCCGGACTCATCGGATCACTTATGGCGGGTTTGGTATCCGGGGTCGTCATTGGTCTTTTGACCCAGTATTACACAAATTCAAGTTACAAGCCAACGCAACTGATCGTAGAGCAGAGCGGATCCGCGGCCACAAATATCATCGAGGGCCTCGCCATTGGGATGCGTTCCACACTCTCTGTTGTCATTACCATTACTGCCGCGATGCTTTCAGCTTTCATATTCAGCGGAGGTTTAGTCATGCTGGAGAGAGGGGTCTTCGGCATCGGTCTGGCCGCGGTGGGGATGCTCTCGACGCTGGGCATCACCCTGGCCGTGGATGCCTACGGGCCTATCGCCGACAACGCCGGAGGAAACGCCCAGATGGCCGATCTGCCTGCTAAAGTCAGGGAGCGGACAGATAACCTCGATATGGTGGGAAACACGACTGCAGCGATTGGAAAGGGATTTGCCATCGGGTCAGCAGCACTAACGGCCATCGCTCTTATCTCTGCTTATATCGAACAGATTCGTACGGTCTTCATCCGGGTTGGCATGTCTGTGTTGAACAATGAATTTGTCACAAATATTTCAATTAAGGATGCCCGTTTGGAGGATCTAGTATTATACTTGAACATCAGCCTGACCAACCCGTTGGTCCTGGCCGGACTCTTCATTGGCGCCGCAACCACATTCTGGTTCTGCTCTTTTACGCTGGAGTCTGTCGGCAGAACCGCCGGGAAAATAGTTGACGAGGTCCGCCGTCAGTTCAGGGAGATCCCCGGTATTCTCGAGGGTAAAGCAAAACCGGATTACGCACGCTGTGTAGATATCTCAACGCTGGCGGCCCAAAAGGAGATGGTTAAACCCGCGATTGCAGCCATCCTCATGCCCATCGTGGTCGGACTTCTATTCGGAATCGCAGGCGTGATGGGGCTGATGGTCGGCGTTCTTGTTTGTGGATTTGCCATGGCTGTTTTTATGGCCAACAGCGGGGGCGCGTGGGACAACGCCAAGAAATCCCTGGAAACAACAGGCCGGAAAGACTGTCCCGAGTATGGGGCCACGGTAATCGGAGATACCGTGGGCGATCCCTTCAAGGATACATCGGGTCCCAGCCTGAACATCCTTATCAAACTCATTGTCATGACATCCATCGTGACTGCGGGTCTGATTGTAAAATATAATTTGTTTGATATGTTAAAATAAATTAAGGAGTGAGTCATGAAATGCCATCTCTATTTATCGCTTTGGCCGGAGTCTCTGATTGTTTCCATGCTGCCTCCGGAAGAATTCGGCAAGTATTTAGCAACTGGAACCAAGAAGAGGATGAAAGGAGAGGCTATCTTCTTCGAAGTGAATCCTGAATTTAAAAGCAGCTATTTTTCTCTTAAGGATATTGATAACCGCTGCACTCCACACTCTGATGGTCAGCCAAAGCGGTCTGTCTATCTTTCTATTTACCGTGTGCTCGAACATGTGCCCTTGGAAGCATTAAGGAATTTATGCCTTGTGACGGATAACGGACGAGTTCTTGAGATTGAAAAAAAGGAATATCAGTCAAATGATGAAGAAACATTTCATCTTTATCAGGAAATCATCCCGGTCGCGCCCCGCGTTGCCAGCAACATGGATCCACTTAAATTCTGCCGTTATGTTACAGATACAAGACGCCCGATCTCTGTACCAAAACTCGTGTTCGTGGAGTTGATTCTCGATGATTTGGCAAATGATCCAATAGCAGGTAATGCGGGTAATCTACCTTATCCGCATATCGATCACTTGAGGGATTGTCTGATCGGACTGAAGGAACATCCCGAAAAGCCGACCAAAACGGTCATACGGCATGTGCGCTGGGACATCCTGTACCGAACCATTAAAAATGGATTCTTTGTGGGTGACCAGGAAGATTTGTACTATTATCCCTTCCCTTGTCGAAAAGATTTGGAGGGCAAATATTACAGCTGGTGGCATTCGGCAATGGATTCGGGAATGGGTTTGAGATAAATTTGGGAGGAGGTCGTTTTTGAGCGGAAAGATCGAAGAAGTCGAAAGTATCGCCAAGCTGGATATCTACAGGGATAAAAGGTGCGGCAAGCCTGATCGCGCGTCAGGTTTTTCATGCCTCGAAATGTCGTCCTGAATAAGAGGCAAGCGAACCTGTTGGCCCCCAGGTTCTTCATAAAAGAAATGCCATCTAATGATCGCCTCGGGTATCTTACCCGAGGCGCAAAATAGGTGGGCTTCCAAGCCCACTAATTAAAGGCACGAGTTTTTATCATGACTGAAATCAGAAAACTCTCCGCTGTCATGTTCACCGACATCGCCGGGTACACAGCCCTGATGTCCAAAGACGAGCAGAAGACACTCCAACTCCTTCAGAAAAACCGAGATATGCAGAAATCTCTGGTCACAAAACATAACGGCGAATTTCTCAAGGAGATAGGCGACGGCACCCTTCTCTGTTTTCAAAGTGCGCTGGATGCGGTGCGGTGTGCGATGGAGATTCAGAAGTTTGTTAAGGATGATCCGAATCTAAATTTTCGAATCGGAATTCATCTGGGGGATATTATTTTCAAAGAGGGCGACGTATTTGGGGACGGGGTGAATGTGGCATCACGGATTGAGGCATTGGCCAAAGCCGGGGGAATCTGTATTTCCGAAGAAGTGTTTCGGAGTGTGCGCAACCAACCCGGAGTTCAGGCCCATTGTATTGGTGAAAAGCATTTGAAGAATGTAGATCAACCTATTAAGATTTATTCACTGATCCCATTGGATTCCCCGCTAAAACGAACCGGTTTTAAAAAACAACTAAAAGAAATCCATATTTCAATAAAAACAGCAGGAATCATGGTCCTGCTACTAGTGGTTGCCTTTGCCTTATACCGGTTCCTGTCACGCGATTCAAATTCCATGATAGCGTCTATTGCAGTGCTTCCGCTTGAGAGTCTTTCCTCCGATTCGGATCAGGAGTACTTTGTAGACGGCATGACCGATGCAATAATAGCGGAACTGGCTCAGATCGGAGCGCTTCGGGTGATTTCACGCACATCGGTCATGCAGTATAAAGAAGATCGAAAATCCTTACCGGAAATTGCCGGAGAGCTGAAAGTCGATGCCCTGGTTGAAGGAACGGTTTCCCACGTTGGAGACGAGGTTAGCATTTCAGTCAAATTAATCCGGGCAAATCCTGAAGAACATCTCTGGAGCAGCAAATACAGGCGGGATCTTCGGGATATCCTCAATTTACAGGAGGAGGTAGCCAGAAGTATTGCCAGAGAAATCAATGTGACAGTGACCCAAGATGAACGCATCCGGTTGACCAGTGCTCAGCCCGTTGATCCTGAAGCTTATCGTTTATATCTGAAAGGACGTTTTTACTGGAATATGAGAAGTCCCGCGGAACTGCAGAATAGTCAAATCTATTTCCATAGGGCTATCGAAAAAGATTCAACCTTTGCCCTGGCTTATGCAGGGATATCAGATTATTTTATTATTTCAGGATTCTATGCCTGGTTGTCTCCAAAAGATGCTTTTCCCAGAGCCAAAGCCGCTGTTTTAAAAGCTCTGGAGATCGATCCAACCCTGGCGGAAGCCCATTCCTCACTGGCATATATTAAAATGCTGTATGAGTGGGATTGGAAAGGAGCAGAGACGGAATTTCAAAAGGCTATAGAACTTAATCCGAACTATGCGGTTGCTCATCAATGGTATGGAGAATTCCTGAACGCTATGAGAAGGCATGAAGAAGCCATCAGAGAAGTAAAA
Source organism: bacterium (assembly GCA_043824415.1). GTDB lineage: Bacteria > Zhuqueibacterota > QNDG01 > QNDG01 > DSAB01 > JBDRSZ01. The sequence continues at coordinate 8,565 of JBDRSZ010000109.1, forward strand.
CGGGCTCAGGAACTTGACCCGTTTTCTGCTATCGTGAAAACGCAATTAGCAGGTTGTTACCTTAGCATGCGCCAAATTGAACAGGCCATTGAGATTTACAATTCGGTATTAGATTTAGAGCCTGACTTCCAGATTGCTTATTTCTTCAGAGCCTATGCTTATTCTCTACTGGGAAGACATGAAGAAGCCATTTCAATCGCGCTCCATCTGTGGGAAATCTCAGATGACAGCGTGCCGGGAATGCTCATTCCCCTGGGATACGCCTATGCCATGGCAGGTGAAGATGATAAAGCCCGGAAAGTTTTGGAAAAACTCATTCAGTTTTCCAAACAAGCCTATGTATCTCCAATGGGAGTAGCTGTGATCTATGGTGCGCTTGGAGAGATTGATGCAGCATACGAATGGCTGGAGAAGGCATTTGAATCACGGGATCATTGGCTTGTACAAATCAGGAGTAATCCAATATTTGATGTTTTTCACTCCGATGCAAGAATGAACGATTTACTCAAAAAAATGGGATTGGAAAAATGATCTACCTGGGCTGATTCTGGTTAAGCAGGATTTAATGGTTATTGAAATTGGTCCAAAAATTACAGTTACTTTTGAAGGTGAAATTATATATTCATCGGAGTAATATTGCCTAACCAAAAAATGCTACGGACCAAACCGCGGCTCATTATTTCAACGTTGGGGAGTATAGTGGTATCACATTATTCGAGAAAGTAACTCGTGGCGGTTTGGCCGCAGATTTTAAACGTTATCCATTAAAAATTAAATCTTGACATTGACCGAAATATTGACTTAATTTAGGTCATGTCAAGGAGGCCAATCATGAAATTAAGTGAATCCGTGAAACCGATTAGTTATTTGAAAGCACATGCTTCGGAAATTTTAAGAGATGTTGCAAACAATAGAAAAACAATGATAATCACTCAAAATGGCGAAGCAAAAGTCGTTCTGCAAGATGTAAAAATATATGAAGAAATGCAGGAGAGTTTGGCATTACTCAAGATACTTGCATTGAGTACTAAATCCAGAGATAAGAAAAAGTATAAGGCTCTTGAAAATTCGTTTGATGATATTCGGAAAAAAATCAATCAAAGAAAATCAAAATGAACTTTAAAGTTTATATCATTTCCGATGCGGAAGAAGATATTCTTGACATCTACAATTATGTATCACTCAATGACTCCGAAACGAAAGCAAAATATCTTCTTAGCAAAATTGAAGAAACATGCTTGAGTTTAAAGAAATATCCCAATAGAGGTCATGTCCCGCCGGAACTTGAGAGAGTGGGCGTTTACAACTACAAAGAAATACATTTTAAACCGTACAGAATCATATATGAAATCACAGAATCAATAGTCTATATTCATAGCGTTTTAGATGGAAGAAGATCTTTACAGGAGTTGCTCGAAAAAAGACTTTTACGATGATAAAAACCGAGCAACGCTCCCATGCCCCACATTTTATTTCCCCTTAAAAATAACTTGCTTTTTCTTATACAAATCGTATTTTAGTCTATACTCCTCATCTATTAGTCTACGTCACATTCCTCGTGTTAATTTGAAAGGGCGATCGATGAAATCAAACCCATTCACACTCGTGCTGGCGGTCTTTTTCACTATGATCTCGTCTCAAACATCCATCCTCAAATCGCAGATCAATGACCAAGGTTCGAACACAGGCCGCGATCAAAATTTTTACTCCGACTTCCCCGACCCATATCTCAATCCTTCCGGAGACAGACAAGGAACAATCACGGCAAAAACCGAAGAAATCCTGCCCCCCGGCATCCTTCCGGTCATTTTCCTGCAGGGCTCGGACTACGAGATGGGAGTCCAGTACGGAAAGCAGGCCGGACAGTTCATCGAAATCAACAAAGAGGCCGCCTGGGCCGAAGCGCTCCAAAGGTACAGCCGCGATGAAATCATTCAAGCGCTCAAGGCGAACCAGCACTACATCCAAAAATATACGCCCGAAAACATCGACATCATGAAAGGCATGGCAGACGGCGCTGCAGCGGCCGGATACGACGTGTCGTACATCGACATCGTCCTCCTCAACTGCACGCTGCCCAAGCCGGAAACTTCCACTTATCCGAAGGGTACCGAGCACGACACGCTCCCGCCCAGGAAGAGCTGCTCCGTGTGCTCGGCATGGGGCAGCACCACGAAGGACGGCCGCCTCATCGGCATGGACACGCTCGACGGCGGCGGCGACGCCTTCTACGGCGTCATCATCGTGGCCTTCCCGGACGAGGGGAACGCCTACATCTGCGGCGCACAGGCTGGTGAAATCGGGGACCATTTTCTGATGAACAACAAAGGACTTTTCGTGGGCAACAGCGGGGGAGGAGGATCGCCCCGAGACATCGACAACAACTACGGTCTGGCCTGGGCGTGCAGCCTGCCCCACTTAGCCCGATTCGCGAACACCGCCAAGGAAGCCAGAGACCTCATCACATCCTGGCAGATCAACGTCCCAGAAAACTTCCATTTTGTGGACGTAAAAGGAAACGCCTTCGTCGTCGAGAAAACCGCTACCGTCCAGGCCGTTCGCAAGCCGGGCGATTTCGGGGAGAAAGATTTTCTCTATTCGACGAACAACTACCTCCACGAAAAAATGAAGATGCCGAAAGAGGGCGGCTTCATCAAGCAGCACGGCGGTTATGGCGCGTATTCCGCACCCCGCAACCTCGTCCTCTGGGACATGCTCCACAACTACCACGGGCTCGTGGATGTGGAATTCATCAAGATGATCCTGCGGTTCCCGGGCAATCCTCCTCCATATCCCCCGGATGGCGGCTGGGACGCCAAAATCTGCAGGCCGACAAATTCGTGGGTCTCCGTGCTCCAGCCCCACGACGGAGACGAGGGCGTGGCCCACATCTGCACCGGTCCGGCCGGACGCGTCATCCACGCTTCCATGGCCTCCAGCGGAGAGCCCATGCGGTCCAACTATCAATACATCGACGGCACACACACATTCTACAAGTTGCATTTAACGAAGAATCCCAAAGCAGTCGCGGACTTGGCTAAAAAGGACGCCAAGGATGCCCTGGCCGCGGCGTACAAGGAATTCATGCAATGGACGCCCAAAGATCCCGGATTCGGTGCATTGAATCAGATCTATTCCTCTGCCAACGCAGAATACTATCGCGGAAACCTGGCTCTGAACAAGGCCCTGCTGTCCGGCGGGAACGACGCGCTCGCCCAATTCGCCAGGGCGGCCACGGCCTTCACGCGATGCCAGGCCCGTGCGATGCAGGTCTATGAAGCGTTCATCCCGCCTGCGACAAGCCCTTCCTACCTCGGCCTAAAGCCCTTCGGCGGGACCTGGGCGGAATGGGAAACGAATGTCGGGAAGGCGGAATAGTCCTGTTTATTCCTTCATCATTCTTTTAGAAAGCAGGAGGATTATCATGGTTATCCGTCCAGTCATCGCATGGACGTGGATCGTTCTGTCGCCCGTCCTTGCGCTCTCACAGGCGCCTCGTTTCAACGCCGACAGTGTGTACGCGTCAATCGAACATCTGACCGTCACCATCGGCCCCCGTCCCATGGGATCGCTGAACGAGCGGATCGCGCTCGACTGGGCCGCGCAAAAACTCCGAGGCTTCGGAGCCGATTCCGTATTCATCATGGAAGTTAAAAAAATCGACAGAGAGAACAGCCCCGTGAACACGAACAGTGGCGTCGCTGTGGGAGTCTTCCGGGGAGAAACGGACTCGACCATCGTCATCGGGGGCCACATCGATTCGGCCGGCAGGGAAATCGCGGGCGCGAACGACGACGCATCGGGCGCGGCCACGGTCCTCGAGCTGGCGCGTATCTGGAGTCAAAGACCGCGGCGTTATTCCATGGTCTTCTGCACATTCGGCGGAGAGGAAAGAGGTCTCGTCGGATCGGATTATTTCGTTAAACATTATCGCAACATCGACAACGTCGTACTCATGTTCTCCATCGACATGACGGGCAGTGATGATCGCATCGCAGTCCTCATGGAGAGCGGTTCATTCCAGGCTCCCGCATGGCTCGTCAAGGATGCGTTCGCACTCGACCGGGACCTCGGCATCCATCGGCTTCAGTATCCCACCCATTTTTCAACCATCAACAACCTAATAAGCGGAGCCGGCTCGGATCACCAGCCGTTCCTCAACAAGAAGATCCCCGCCATCGACTTCACTGCTGGCTTGAACAACTCCCCCATCCACACGCAGCAGGACAGAATCGATTTCATCAGCAAGCCCATGCTCGACCGATACGGCCGCTTGGTGGACGGCTTGCTTGTAAAATACCAGGAACGCGGCATCCCTCATTCGAAAGGCAAGCGCTTCATGCTCTGGAGGCCCTTCGGAATCCTGCTCCTCATCCCACCCTGGCTCATCGTCACATTCAACATCTCAGCACTCCTCGCCGGAATCGGCGCATTCATCCACAGCCGAAAAAACCGGCTGCGAATTGAAAAACCGCAGCGCATCCGATTCTCCGGCTTGAAACTCTTCGGAATGATCCTCGTCATCGCCATCTTTTCGCAGCTCGGAGAATCCTTCCTTCAGCTCTTCAAAGGACTCCGATACCCCTGGCTCGTGCACGTCCAGAAATATCTGTGGTATGCCGGTATCTGGTCCGTCGCCGGGTTGTGGGTCGTTCTCCAGATCACACGAAAATGGCGATTCAGCCCCGATCCGTACGTGTACGCCAAACGCGCTCTCATCTTCCTTCTCATTTTCTTCATCCCCGCCGGAGTGATCAGCATGCGGCTGGCCCTTTATCCTGGCATCTCGCTCCTCCTCGTCAGTCTCGCAATTCTGATACCCATCCCACCCATCCGGCTCTTGCTTTCTGTGATCTCGCCCCTGCCAATGCTCCGGCTGATGTTCTTCGAAACGATTCCGCTCTACGCGAGATTCTATACCCAAACAGGAGCGAGCATCGATACGTTCTGGATTGCCCTTCTTCTTTTCACAGGAATCACGCTCGCTCTGGCCGTATCCTATCTGCCGTTTATCTACGCCCATGCGTACGCATCGGTCTCCATTCCTCCGTTCAAATCGTTCATCAAGTGGATGAGAAAGCCGGCTTTCGGCCTGCTCATCCTCATCATCATCATCGGATACGGAGGCTATCTCTATTCGCTTCCGGCGACAAACGCCATGTGGCGCCACGCCATCCTCGTCAGGGCTGAGTACGACATCTCCAAGCAGGAGAGTAAGCTCGAACTCATCGGGAATGAATATTTCCGCGATGTTGTCGTCAAAACCGACTCGCTGACGAAGCAGTACAGCGAAAAAACCCACAAAGAAGAACTCAAACAATCGTTCACCGCCGATTGGCTGTCCATCGGAGGGAGTGAAACAAAAATGCCGGGCGAAAAAGACACGCTTGCCGTCCGTTGGCGGATCAAGAGCAGCCATCCATGGCACGAAGTGACGCTCTCCGTCCGCGCGGACACGCTCCAGATCGATAGCGTTCGTTCCGACTTGAAATACAGACATCGGAAAGACCTGCTGACATTCTCATGGTCTGCGGACCCTCCGGAAATCTTGGATGTCTCGGCGCGTTTTGCCATTCATCCGAAAGCACGGCTCATACGAACGGTATCCGCACAGTATGCCGAGCTTCCCATCCGCATGGATATTTCCTCCGAACAGGCCGACTTCGTCTACCGCACCGTAGTCGTTCGCAGGGACACATTGTCATGGGAAATACAACCATCCGAAAAAACAGAATGACTCATCTGATGAATTCACAAACTGCAGATGAACTACATGCTTTCTCTTTACCTGTGTTATTCCGTGTTGATCTGTGGTGAATAATTCCGGCTACTCAAAGGAGCGCATCATGAAATCTTTACGCATCGCATTGGGTGTCTTTTCGACCATCCTTCTGCTGAGCACTGTGGTTGCGGCTCAAGAAACCGTCTACTGGGAGACCGCGGCACGAATCCGAGAAGAGGGATTCAAGCGGTCCAAAGTTATGGAGTATGTCTGGCGCCTGAGCGATGTCATCGGTCCCAGGTTGACGGCATCTCCCAACATGAGAGAAGCACAGGAATGGCTGAAAACCAAGATGCACGAATTGGGTCTTGAGAACACGGCGCTCGAACCCTGGGGCGACAAATTCGCCAGCTGGGACGTCCAATACGTTTCTATCCACATGCTCCAGCCCGACTATCAAATGGTGATCGGGTATCCTTTGGCATTAACGCCCGGAACGAACAGCAAAATCGTGTCCGATGCCTTCATCGTGGACATCCAGAAAAAAGAAGACCTGGATAAATTCAGGGGCAAGCTAAAAAACAAAATCGTCCTGACGACACCCAAGCGGGAATTCAGTCCCCGGTTTGCTCCGGATGCCGTCCGCCACGATGAAGAATCCCTGACCGCTTATGAGACCGAGGGCATTGACATCAACATCCGGAAACGTCAGCAGGAGGCGTGGAACAAAAGCTCGCCCAGACCTAAGGACATTTCTATCGACAGCCTCGAACAATTTTTTAAATCCGAGGGAGTCGCCGTCGTCCTCGAAGCCGGAAGAGGCGGTGACGGGACGGTCAACGTCGCCGGCCGGCCCGCTCGTCGGAACGACCGATCCGTCCAGGGAGTGAAAAAATCCCTTCCCGTGCTGAGTATCGCCGCGGAACACTACAACCGTATCTACCGCATCCTGGAGCACGGCATTCCCGTGAAGATGGAAATCGATGTCCGAATTTCATTGGGGGATGACGACCTTGAAGGCCGGAACGTCCTCGGAGAAATTCGAGGGACCGATCTCGCCGACGAGATCGTCATGATCGGCGGCCATTTAGACTCCTGGCCGTCTGGCACCGGAGCGACCGACAACGCCGCGGGCTGCGCCGTAGCCCTGGAAGCCATGCGCATCCTGAAGACCATGGGTGCCGAGCCGCGCCGAACTATCCGGATCGCTCTCTGGAGCAGTGAAGAAGGAGGGCTGTCGGGATCGAGAGGATACGTGAAAAACCACTTCGGGAACCCGCGCGACGGAAAGAAACCCGAATACGACAAATTCTGTGTCTATTTTAACATGGACAACGGTACCGGCCGATTTCGGGGCGTCCATCTACAGGAGAACAGGCTCGTCGCTCCCATCTTTGAAGCCTGGATGAAACCCTTCCACGATCTGAAGATGGAGACGCTCTCCCAGTACAGCAACCGTGGAACAGACCACTTGCCGTTCGACCTGGCCGGCCTGCCGGGATTCCAATTCCTCCAGGATCGAATCGATTACAGGACGCGAACCTGGCATTTTAACATGGATACGTACGACCATCTCGTCCCGGAGGATTTGAAGATCAACGCAGTCATCATGGCCAGTTTTGCGTACTATGCGGCCATGCGGGACGAAAAAATCCCGCGCAAACCCTTCACAGCGTGGAATCCGGATTTCAAACCGCACCAGCCTGAGCTTTTCGGTGAGGGAGAAACCTTGACGAATGCATTCGCCGATTTCGACAACGACGGGGATCTGGATCTGTTCGTCGGTTTCAGAGGAAAGCCCAATCGACTCTACCGCAATGACAGCGGGATCTTCAAAGACGTGGCCAAAGAAGTCGGCCTCGCCGATTCGGACGTCACGAGGACGTGCGCCTGGGGCGATTACAACGGGGACGGCCACATCGACCTCTTCGTCGGGTTCGTGTCCGGCTCCAAAAGTTGGAACCGCCTGTACCGGAACGACGGAAACGGCAAACACTTCACGGACGTGACCCAATCCACCGGCGTGAAACTCACCGGAAGTTTCCGCCAGGCCTGCTGGATCGACTTCGACAACGACGGCGATGTCGACCTCTTCGTCGGACTTCGGGATCAGCCCAACGTCCTTTTCCGCAACGACAACGGTAAATTCGCCAACGTCGCAAAACAGCTGGGCGTAGACGATTCCCGACGAACCGTCGGAGCCGTGTGGTTCGACTATGACAAAGACGGCGACTTAGACTTGTACGTCGCCAACATGGATGGAGACGCGAACGGAATGTACCGTAACGATGGAGCCCGATTCACCGATGTCGCCTCAGAATTCGGTCTGGACAGCGGTGGAAGGCCCCTGGGATTGGCGCAGTTCGGCAGCGTCCGGCCCTGTCTTGCCGACTTCGACAACGACGGGAACATCGACATCTTTCTCGCCAACTACGGCCCCAACGCGCTCTACAAGAACGAAGGCGGCGGCACCTTCACCAACGTCGCTCCAAAGCTCGGCCTGGCCGTCGATGGTTGCTACGATACGGGGACGTGGGGCGATGTCGACAACAACGGACGCCTCGACCTGTACGTGAACGGGACGATCACGGGAGGCAAGAGTTACGAGGATTATCTGTTTCACAACGATGAAAACCGGTTCACTGACATCACGCCGGACATCATTAAAAAGCAGAATGCCGATCACGGCGCGCACTGGGTGGACTTTGACAAGGATGGAGACCTGGACCTGGCGCTGACGGGAGCCGGCTCAGACGGAATGCATCATCTCCTCCAAAACCAGCTGCCGAAGGAACGCGCTCGAAGGTCTCTTCAGATCTTGGTCCTCGATGCGCAGGGCCATTACACCCGTGCCGGAACGGAAATCCGTCTTTATGAAGCAGGAACGCAGAACCTGCTCGGGACGAATCTGCTCGACACGGGATCCGGTTACAATTCCCAGAATGCCATGCCCGTTCATTTCGGACTGGCCGATGAAAAACCCGTCGATGTGGAAATCACTACACTCACAAAACACGGTAGGAAGAACGTTGTATTATCGAATATCGACCCGAAACAATACGCAGGACGTATACTCATCATTAAAGTGGATACAGATGGAAATCGAGTGGAATAAAATTCATAACGGACAGCAATCGGGCGGATGAACTTCGAGTCACCGACTCGTTTACTTTTTAATTCAGATGGTCCAGGACCATCATTTGTGCACCCTCTTCAAAAAATCCGTTACTTCGGGTATCCCCCCTTGAAAAATTAAATACCCGTCGACCGGCTCTCTCTCGGTGATGTCCCCGCTTATGGGTGTCAACATCAATTCCTTGACTTTCTCCAGGTCGTCGGTCTGTCCCAAGACCCATCCCAATTTCACGTAGGCGACCTCCGGCAGCATGTTCTCAGCCGGGATGATCCCCAGGCTCATTAAATCTCTTCCCGTTTCATAGACGAACATGTGGACGTATCCCCAAAGCGTCTGCACGGTCATATAGATCGCCACGCCTGCTTTTGTCGCTCGGTCGATGGCGGGATAGACGGGTTTGTTCACATGCCCCAATCCCGTTCCGGCGATGATAATGCCCCTGTATCCGTTATCGATCAAAGAATCGATGATGTCCGGATGCATGTTGGGATAATAGTAGATGAGCGCGATCCGTTCCTCGAAGAAAGGAAAAACATCGACTTTCCGATCGCTCCTCCTTCGATTATAGTCCTGCCGGAGAGGCGTAATCTTTCCCTTTTCAACCATGCCCAAGGGCGTGTCGCTCACAGTCCTGAATGTCGACCGGTACGAGGAGTGCATCTTCCGAACCCGCGTGCCCCGGTGCAGGAGTGCGTATTCATCCGATGTCGGACCGAACATACAAACCATCACCTCTGCGATGTCGGAATGGGCTGCTGTCGTCGTCGAATGGATAAGGTTCAACGCCGCATCCGATGAGGGCCGATCCGAAGAACGTTGGGACCCAACCATCACAATGGGTACGGGTGAATTCTGTACCATGAAGGCCAAAGCAGCCGCCGTGTGATGCATCGTATCCGTACCGTGACCGATGACGATCCCGTCGATTCCTTTCTCAATCTCTTCTCCGATGGCTTTTGCCAGTTCGATGTACTGGGAGGGACCCATGTTCTCGCTGAAGACGGCAAACAATTTCTCGGTCGTTAAATTGCAGATGTCGGCCAGCTCGGGAACGGCGCCGTAAAGCTCTCCAGGTGAAAACGCGGGAATGACCGCACCCGTCCGGTAATCCAGCCGCGATGCAATCGTGCCCCCGGTACCGAACAACTTCACATTCTGCTTTTCTTCGGAAAACGGGAATTCTTTTTCCGGAATCTTATAGTGCGCTTCCTTATATCCGACCTCTTTCATGTCCGTGATCGTTTTCACGTCGATGCCGACATTGTAGCCGTTGGCCAGCTTCAAGACGAGATGCCAGTCATCGTCGTTCTCCGAACGGGGGAGTATGATCCCCTTGAATTCACCCCGCGTCGTCTGAATCGTCGCTTCACTCCACACCCTGACATCGAACTCCTTCAGAGACGAAAGTGCCTTCCCCTTGTATCCTTTAAACCTGTCACTCATACCCCACCTCCATCAACCGCCTCGCGGAGTTCCCCGAGATCCATGTTTCCCAAAGCCAACGGCCTCAGCTGTCCCATGATCCACGAAACCTCAGCAGTTCCGTCCGAAGATGACCTGATTTTTCGGAATCTACTTTTCGATTCTGGAATACGATCTATGATTTCCTTCGTAGACATTTTCCTGTATCCGATCATTCTTAGGATTTCGGAAAAATCTATATCCGGATGCCGATAAACAAGCGGAAGCATTTCTTTAAGAATACTTTTTTCCAGCTTCTTTTCACGAACGAAACCAATAAGATCATATATCCTTTCGACATCAAACTGTACGGATGGGCTGTACTGGCGGACTGCGTTTCTAAAAGTATGTCCGATGAGTGTCCCCACAAAAGAGGGTGGTTCATTCAAGCTCCCGACGATCTTCTCGATGATAGGGAAAAAATTATGTCTTAGGATGTATGTATACGTATCCTCAGGAATGCCCCACGCCTTCATCTGTTCCAACCGGAAAGAGACCTCCGACGGAAGCCGCTTCCGCACTTTTTCGATCAGCTCCTCCTCGATGGGAATGGGCGCCGAGTCTGTATCCGGATACATCCGGTCGGGTCCCGGGAGGACACGTTCGAAAACCGTCGTGCCGTCCTCCAGCGCTTTACGCGTCTCGTTGGGCACGCCCTCGAATGCCAATCGGCATCGCTCCTCAATCGTCTCTAAAGCCGTACGGACATCTTGTTCGGGACCCCAGAAAATCATCTGCGCGTCTTCTTTCCCGCTCTTCAACATCTTACGAAGTGTGGATAAATCGTCTCGACTCAGGGCGATCTCCATCGCTTCCGAATGGGTCATGTTCGGCTTTTCCAGGCAGGCAATGACCTTCAACCGGCCGCTCAATTCATCCGCAAACGTTTTTCCGGGCTGCATGAAGTAAGAGAGGATTCCGAAAAAATCGGGAAGATTCACGGCCACGAGGCGCAATCCATCGACTTTCGCATTCTTTAAAAAGTCGTAGCCCTTCGTAAAGTCAGTAGTCGAGATAGTCGCGCTGCCTATTCTCCAATCAGCCGTATTTGAGATGCGACTGTGGAGTTTCTCCCTGATCTGGAGCAGAGCCTTCTGCCTGAAGGCTTCGTTGTGGGTCAATTCGGGAATCCGGCGGATGTGAGCGACGCCCTTGATTTCCACACGCGTTCCCCCGGTGATGCTGACGTTCACATCCTCCCGAGCCGCTCCGATTCCGGTTCTCACTTTGCCCGTGCTGCGGGAGAGAAAACGAAGATATTGGGCCACTTCGGCCACTTCGTCCGGCGTTTCGCAATCCGGGTATGTCACCGTCTCGATCAGGGGCATCCCCAAGCGATCCGTCGTGTAGATCCTCTCGTGACCGACATCCGACACTTCACGGCAGGCCTCTTCCTCGATGCTCAACTGAATCACGCGGACCTTCTTCCCTGACACGGGAATCTCGCCCTCGATGCCTAAAATCCCCGTCCGCTGAAAGCCCGTAGGGATGCTGCCGTCTAGGTACTGCTTCCGCGTGATGTGAAACTCTCCGACGATGCTGCATTTGAGAAGGAGCGCCACTTCCATGGCAATGGCCAGCACTTCTCGATTCAACAGAAAAGGAGGCGTATCATCGAATTCGTACGTGCAGGCCGACTCGTTCTTAATCCGATAGAGAATATTTTTCTTCGTCTTAAACTCCATCAGAGCGGTTCCGTCGTACTCGCCCAGCTCGCTCAACGTCGGGCGCATGTGCCGGACGATTTCTGCATCGTACTCATCCTTTTTTTGGTAAAGACCAGCAGGACAGCGGCAGAACAATTTTTTTTCCGTTCTCAACTGCTGGTGAATCTCAAGCCCGCTCCGGAAACCAAGTTTAGAATAGACCCCAGGAGTCGCATCCTTCCTCCGTACGTATCCAACGGTTTCTCTGGTCCTCTCATAATGATTCGCCGGATCGAGCGTACCCTGCATGCAGATCATCCTCCTTAACTCAACGTCACCAATATACCGTATAGGCTATCTATTGTCAAGCAGTAAAGCATCCTAAAAAGCCGATCCGATGACTCAAAACAGGGCATGTAAAACAGTTTGACTTTTACGGAAAATCTGGATACTTTTTAATTAGAGTCCTTCGCTTTGGTATGTAGGAGATATCCATCACAAGCGTATGAATGCAAACAAATATTACACTGAGAAACTCTCAGCCACCCATCTGAAACGCTGCTACACACTGGCGCCTCTTAGAGTGAAGCAGTATCTACAGACTGAAATCGAACACGTCATACAAAAAATTCAACCTCAAGATCGGATACTCGAACTTGGCTGCGGCTACGGCCGCGTTCTCCATCGGCTGGCGGAAAAGGCAGGATTCGCCGTTGGCATTGACACATCATACGACAGTCTGCTCTTTGGCAGAGAAACCTTCACCAGCATTTCCAACTGCAGCTGGCTGCAGATGAATGCATTGCACCTCGGTTTCCCGGACTCTGTTTTCGACAGAGTCATCTGCATTCAAAACGGCATTTCCGCTTTTCATGGTGACCAGAAGGCATTGATCAAGGAAAGTCTGCGCGTCGCCAGACCCGGAGGCGTCGTCCTCTTCTCGACTTATTCCGATAGATTCTGGGAAGACCGGCTGGAATGGTTCCGAATGCAATCTGAGGCCGGGCTTTTAGGCAGGATCGATGAAGAGAGGACCGGCAACGGCGTCATCGTGTGCGAGGACGGTTTTAAGGCGACAACGGTCGGGGCTGAGGAATTCCTCTCAATGACATCGGGCATGGATGTCACGACAGCCATCGAAGAAGTGGATGGTTCGAGTTTGTTCTGTGAAATGATAAAAAATAAATGAAAAAGGAACGTATCTCCAGTAACCATTACCTCTTCTTATCCGCAGGCATGAAAGTGATTTCGATCCCGAATTCAACCTTGAGACCTTCCTCGGGTGCGATCATCAAATTTTTAACTTCGTACGGAATGCGAACACGCCGCTTCTCCGACAGTGTTTCCGACTTTCCATTCATCCTAAACGACACGGTTTTATCTGCATAAAGTGTGATGTTCCGGGGAACAGAAACGTCTTCGACTTCCCCCGCAGCCGTCAACCGAAACGGGATGTCGGATTTGTTTCGTATCTGAATGGTCGCCCGTCCTTTTCCTTTGATCGTGACGCCGGGATTGATAATCTCGATCGACGCACCAAACATGGGTCTTAAATACATGTCCTCGCCGATGACCGAATGATTCCAGTAGACCGCAGTCCGTCTGGCAAAAAGCGCCTCCTTCAGAGCCTCTGCTGTTCTCTCCTTGGCAAACACGAGCGTCATCGGCCTGTGCTCACCCCCGCCAAAATCATAATTCAAATTGATCGGACTGTGCACATCCGATGTGCCGATCATCGTCAGCTTTTTCTCCAGACACCACTGATGGACTGCCGGATAATACTCAGGACCATTCACGACCTCGATCCCGTGCATCCATTTCTTCTCGTACAATTCGGTATGCACCGGATACCATCGAGAAACACCGTCCGGCTGCTGGCCCGTCCATCCGGGATGATTCCAGAAGACAAACGCTCCCTGGGATATGGCTGCTTTCACGGCATCCATGAAATCCGGAGTATCCAGAAGGTCTGTATCCTTCAGAAAGATGGCATTGAAATGGCCCGGCGGCATCCTCCGAGTAATTTCGCCCCCCCTGACAAAGATCAGATTCAGCACTTCGGCACCGGGTTGCGCGATCTCATACGGCCTGTTATGATCGACCAACACATCCGGCTTGTGAGGATGGTACTCAATATGATCCGTAATGGAGAATGCGTCCAGGCCCTGCCTCCACGCCTCTTCGACACGAACTGTCGGCCAGACGTCGCCGTCAGAAAAGACCGTATGCATGTGAAAATCGCATTTCAGAGTCACGTAGCCGGGCAGGTCGGGTATCTTCGGTTCGCTTCTCACTCGGGTTTGACAAAAGACGTCCACCCTGAGTGTTGTGACGATAAAAAGGACACCGATAACCGCCAACATCCAGCGGTTCTTCCTCATCATTGCTCTCATCACTGGCCTCCAAACCTTAACAGCAAATGAAAATCTGTGAGCGCTTCGGATCGTCTAATTCTGAATGCCCAGAAGCCCTTTCACCAAATCGACAGCGGAAGCCGCATCCGGGGCGTATCCATCGGCATGTATTTCATCGGCGTACGCCTGCGTGATGGGCGCTCCGCCGATGATGACTTTAACGCTGTTCTTCGACCCTGCTTTCTCAAGAGATGCGATCACTTCTCTCATATAGACCATCGTCGTCGTGAGGAGCGCCGACATGCCCAACACATCCGGTTTTTCTTTGTCCATCTGCTCCATGATCTTTTCGACTGTCATGTCCGTGCCCAAATTGATCACGTCGAATCCAGATCCTTCCAACATCATCGACACGATGTTCTTCCCGATGTCGTGGAGGTCCCCCTTCACCGTCCCGATAATGACCTTCCCCCTCGATTTCACCTTCGCCTCCGCCAACAGGGGCTTGATGATTTCCATGCCCGCCTTCATCGCTCTGGCTGCAATCAGGACTTCGGGTATAAAAAACTCGTTGTTCTTAAACTTTGTGCCCACAATGTCCATCCCGCTGACCAATCCGTTATTCAGGATGTCCTCCGCGGAAACATCCAGAGCAACCGCCTCCTCCGTCAGCGCTTTCACACCGGGCGCATCTCCTTTTTCCAGCTGTGCGGCTATCTTCTTCAGAACGTCTTGTGCATCGCTCACGTCTCTATCTCCTTCTTTTGTCTGCGATTACATCCCGTACCTGTCGATGATTTCCTGTTTGTTTTTTCCTAAAATGTCATATTTCTTTCCCACCTTGACAAACGCATCCAGCGCCTTATCCAAATGCTGGATTTCATGGCCGGCTGAAATCTGCGTCCGGATTCTGGCCTGTCCCTTGGGAACGACAGGGAAGAAAAAACCGATGGCGTAGATCCCATCTTCGTACAGATCCTTTGAAATGCCCTGCGAGAGGTTCGCATTAAACAGCATCACAGGAACGATGGGCGTGTCGCCCTCCTTCAGAATGAATCCCGCATCGGTGAGCCCCTTGCGCCAGTACTCGGCGTTCTTCTCCAATTTGTCGCGGCGCTCCGTACTCTGAGACAGTATTTCCATCACACGCAGCACACCCGAAACGACGACGGGCGCGATTGTGTTGGAAAAAAGATACGGGCGTGCCTTCTGACGGCACATTTCCACGAGTTCCTTCCTGCCCGACACGCATCCGCCCGACGCGCCGCCCAGCGCCTTTCCGAAGGTCGTCGTGATGATGTCGATCTTTCCGACGACGCCGCATTTCTCGTGCGTTCCCCTGCCCGTCTTTCCGATGAAGCCCGTCGAATGAGAGTCGTCCACAAAAATCATGGCGTCATACTTTTCGCAAAGGGCGACCATCTCATCCAATTTTGCCGTGTCGCCGTCCATCGAAAAGACGCCGTCCGTGATGACGACCTTCAGCCGTTTATTCGCATGGAGCTGGAGCTTCTGTTCCAGATGTTCCATGTTCGAATGCTTAAACGTGTCATGCTCCGCGCTGCACAGACGAATCCCGTCGATGATGGACGCATGGACTAGCCGGTCTGAGATCATCACATCCTCGTTCGTTAGGATGGCCTCGAACACGCCGGCGTTCGCATCCATGCAGGATGGGAAAAGGATCGTATCCTCCGTTCCGAGAAATTCGGTGACTTTGCCTTCTAACTGGCGATGAATGTCCTGCGTGCCGCAAATGAAGCGGACGGACGACATTCCATACCCTCGGACATCCAACCCCTCGTGCGCCGCTTTAATCACGTCGGGATGGCTCGACAGCCCCAGATAGTTATTGGCGCACATGTTGATCACTTTTTTCAGCGAGGAACCCGACGGAAATTCCACTTCAATTTCGGCCGCTTGCGTGGAATGGATTAAACGTTCTTCCTTAAAGATACCGGACGTTCGGATTTCATCCAATTGCTGCTGATAAATTCCTCGAACCTTGTCACTAAAACCCATGATGTAATCCCTCCATAGTCTTCAAACCTGAATATAAAAATCCATCACCTGCATCTTCCCTCGAATCTCACTGAACGAATTCTTTTACGAGGATGCAGATGCTGTTCACCGTATCGAAGGCCTCAGGCGTGGCCTTATCGTCGGGGATGGAAATTTTGTATTTGTTCTCCAAAAACCGTTTCAGGGATACCATCGAAAACGAATCCACGATGCCGCCGGAAATCAGGGGCGTATCCACATCGATCTCCTCGTCCTCGTCCTCTAAATACTCATCCTTCACATAATCAAGAATGCTTTTCTGCATCTCGTCCATCGCTCGTCTCCTTTAATTGAATACAACAAATCAACAGAATGATTTTTTCTGTCTAATCGAAATCCACCAAATAGTCTAGGATTCCGACTGAAATCGAATCCCACCGGATC
>JBDRSZ010000110.1:0-4169 GCA_043824415.1 bacterium
GATCCGGTCCGCCGCAACCGGGGAAGAGCGCTTTCTGTCGCCGCGTCTTCGTTACGTTAACCAGATTTCCTGGGCGCCGGACGGCCGTTCCATCATCGCGCTCGGGATTGCGGAGACGGAAACTGGAATCTTCCGAATTGACACTGAAACAAGCGAGATCACTAGGTTGGCAGATCAAGGCCTGTTCCCCAAGCTCTGCCCGGATGGGAAGACCCTGGTGTTCGTGGGGGAGCTAATCATCAGGAAACGCAACCTCGACACCGGTGAGGAATCGGAAGTTGTCAAAGGAGGGTCAATGTACTACGACCTCTCGCCGGACGGCCGGGAAGTGGTGTTCCAGGTGGACGGCGCTGTCAAGACCGTGTCCCTCAACGGAGGGGAGCCGCGGGAGCTATTTCGTGGTTTGGCCCAGAATTACAAGCTGGGGTGGACGAGGGACGGCCGTTACATCATCGCCCAGGCACTCGATGGACCCCTCGATACCGCGAGCGGTGAAATCTGGCGGGTTCCGGCGCAGGGCGGGACGCCGCTGAAGCTGGACCTCTCCGTTTCCAAAATGGAGTTCTTCGCGCTTCACCCGGACAACCGCCGCTTTGCGTTCAGCGTCAAAGAGGAGTCCAAGAGCGAGTTGTGGGTGCTTGAGAATTTCCTGCCGGAGGAAAGAAGATAAAATTGAGAAAACATCGACGTGCTGGGCACTTTGGAAGTGTCCGGCACGTTTATTTAAGTCTGGAATTCAGGCTTTAGCCTTTCATAAAAAGTAATCCTTATAAAATCCTAAAGGGTGAATTCTTTGAGTGACTCCAGAATGTCGAACTCTATCATCTAAAGCTCGCTATTATTCTCTACTCACCTATAGCCCATCGCCTCTCGCCTTTTTTCTCTCTACACCTTTCGTACGTCACTTTTACCGCTCAGTTTTTTTCAAATACTCGATTGCGAGTCAATTGACATACTATAGTATTGTGAGTTAAACCTTCGTTTTTTTGCAAACAAAAAGGATCTGATGATACGTTCAATTTTTATAAAAGTGCGCCTTCGGCGCGCTATGACATTTCTGTGACAATAATTTATTGCATCATTATTATATTGCATTAAATCCTTTTTCATTGCATTTTACATAGACACCAAATCTATGAACGACCCAAATTCAATCCCATGAGCAAACCCATCTCGAAATTCTCGATTCTCTTCATCTTTGCCATCCTGATCCCGGGTTCCGTGCTGACTTATTTCAGCATCCAGAATATCTCCAGCCAGAGGGACCTGACGGAAAAACGGATCCTCGAAGAACAAAATCAACTGGCCTTGGATCTTTCCGAGCGTTTTCATGAACAGCTCATGGCTTGTGCCAATTCCTTTTTTCAGGATGCCGACAGCCTCTCTTCGTCTCATTTAAAAGCGATACTATTCTTGGATTCACTCGACTTCGTCGTCCAGGCTTTCGTCGTGGGTCGAGAGGGACAATTCCTCTGGCCGAACTATGAAGAGGACGAAAAATCGATCTTTACGGCAGAGAAATCAAATGCATTTTTAGAAACCTACTCCTCTGCAGAAGCAGCAGAATTCACCCAATCCGATTTACAGAAAGCCGTGAAACTCTATGAAGAGGCTTATAACGCAGCAGGAAGCAAACTGGAACGCGCCTCCGCCACAAACGCAACGGCCCGAGTTTCGGCCAAACTGGGATTTTTCAACCAAGCTTTCGATAAATACCGGACCTTGGTCAATCAATACGGTTCCGTCATCGATGAGTCTGGAATCCCTTTTGGATATTATGCACTCCACCAACTCGTCCGTCTCTCTTCCCAGCGCTCCTCCGAACAGTTCCTCAGGGACATCGACAACATCCTCACCCGAATCATTCGAGGCGAGATCCCCCTCACCCACTATGCAGACCTCTTGGTGGAGAATGTTGAAGCGTGGGTTGAAGCACTGCCTCTGGCCAAGGCAAGAATCGACGTGAATCTGCCCGATAAAATCGAACGGATACGCAGATTCCTCTCGTTCATCTCTCTGCATGGGAATGCCATCAAGCGATTTTTAACGGAAAGCCAAATGCGCGCCTCCCTCCCACTTGGACGGTTCAGTACGATTGTCGGCAGCCTTCACGATCAGCCGTATCTTATCGTGCTCGATGATAATCCGACGCGTTCCACCAGAGTAGGCTTTAAAGTGAATTTGGATCATTTGAAAAACATTCTCCTCCACTCTGATCAGGAAAAGCTTCAGCAACGCGACCTAAAAATTGAAATTTTACCCAAAAAAGAACAAACCCAAACCGATATCAGTCCTTTAGACACCATCAAAGAACTGAGCCCCTACATCCCATCCTGGCTACTGTGGATCCGACCGCAAAATCCCAGGGCCATCACACAGTACATAGTCAAGCAGCGGTGGATTTACGGAATTGCCATCGCACTTCTAATGGCCGGTATGGTCCTCGGTGTGGTCCTCGTTCTCAGGGATGTGTCTCGAGAACAGAAACTGGCTCAGCTCCGATCCGATTTTGTGTCCAACGTGACACACGAACTCAAGACGCCCCTGACATCCATCCGAATGTTCGCCGAGACGATGCGATTGGGGAGGATCAAAAAGAAGAGCGACCAGCAGGAGTATCTCTCCATCATCGTGAACGAATCGGAACGGCTGACACGTCTCATCAATACGGTTCTGGATTTTTCAAAGATCGAGCAAGGTGAAAAGCAGTACCATTTGGAGGATATAAATCTTTCCCAGATTGTAGCGAGAGCCCTGGCTGCCCTGGAATACTGGTTAAAGGAACATGGATTCCTAATCCATACAGAAATCGAACCGGGGCTTCACATTATGGGTGATGGGGATGCCATGGAACAGGCTGTTTTAAATCTGGTCAGCAACAGCATGAAATATTCGGGTGATAAAAAGGAAATCACGGTACGATTGGTTCAAAAGGACGATTCTGTCCACCTCGAAGTTCAGGATAAGGGATTGGGTATTCCGGAATCTAAACAATCCTTTATTTTTAATAAATACTACAGGGCCCATGGCGGTCACCAAAAGGATGCAGGAGGCTCGGGTCTGGGTTTAACCGTAGTCAGGCACATCGTGGATGCTCATCAGGGGCATATCGAGTTGAAGAGCAGAGTCAACGAGGGCAGTACGTTTACAATTGTCCTCCCCAAAATATAAACTCTTATTCCGGAGGTAACTATTAATAAAACTAAATCCATTCTGGTTATAGAGGATGATGTGAGTATTCTGCGCGGGCTCAGAGACAACCTATCCTTTGAAGGATACGAGGTCGAAACAGCCACAGACGGGTATGATGGGCTCAAACTGGCTCTGGAAAAATCACCTGATTTGTTGCTGTTGGACATCATGCTGCCCGGCATCAGCGGTTACGATATCTGTCGGAAGCTCAAAGAGCAGAAGCCGGGGCTTCCCATTATCATGCTCACGGCCCGGGGGAAAGAAGTGGACAAAGTGGCAGGACTGGATCTGGGTGCCGATGACTATGTCACAAAACCCTTTTCCATTCCAGAGCTGATGGCGCGGATCCGGGCCGTTCTGCGAAGAACTCAGGAGGGATCCCCTGAAGTTGAAACCTTTACCTTTGGAAAGGTAACAATGGATTTCCGGAAATTCGAAACCTTTGTGGATGACAGAGAAATTCGCCTCTCGGCCAGAGAATTCGCCATCATGAAGGTATTTATTGCACATGCCGGAGAGGTTATCCATCGCCACACACTGCTGGACGAGGTCTGGGGGTATGAGTCCTATCCCACGACGCGTACGGTGGACAATTATATTCTTGACCTGCGTAAGAAATTGGAGGAAAATCCGTCTCGTCCGAAACACATCCTGAGCATACGGGGTGCCGGTTACAAGTTCGTCCCCTGAACGTTGTGACAGAACTTTGACGGTATTTTTACAATACCGAAACCGAAACGTGACACACCAATAGGACAAAAGATTATCTTTAAATGAGTCAACAGTTCAACGTTTCGGTTTAAACCAAAAAGGAGGATCGAAAAATGACAACCCGACGACTTTTTCAGTGGATGTGTGTGATCGTCCTGATCGCACTCACGGTACCCCTATTTGCCCAGACCTCCCAACAACTTCTTCAAAAAGGTCTGCTCAAGGAAAACAGTGAGGGGGATCTGAAAGCGGCAATAACGATTTAT
>JBDRSZ010000111.1:0-12626 GCA_043824415.1 bacterium
TACTTTCATGTTTTTATTCCCTCATGTTTTAACCACTTCTTCAAGTTTGACGGCGAATCGAAACACCGGAAAGCTTCGATTTTTGGCGTAGTCCGCGCTTCCCAGCTCTCTGGCTCGAATCCGTACACGTCGGTGATGACCAGGTATTTTTCCTTCCAGACAGACTCTGGCATCCTGAACATCAGATGGGAATCGGTTGCAGCACGTGGCAAGAATTTCCCATTTCCGTCCGAGTACGCAAAAAGCCACAAGGCACCCGAACGGATCTTTCCCCCATTCCATAGTGAAACGACAGCTTTCGAAATTTCCTCGTGCCTTTTGTGCCGGGTGTACTCACCCGCCGGCCCATGTGTAATGACACAATCGAAGTGCCGCTGTCCCACAAATTCAAGAACGGTCTGCTGGACTTCAACGGGTGAGAGGGGCCGTTGCTCCGTCCCGTCGTCCAGATCAGCCATATTTCCAACAGCACCGAAAACAGAAAGAGCCCGACGGAATTTAAGTGCGCGGTCCGGATCAGAAGCTCTGCACAGCGCGTAGACCTCGAACGTCCATGCGGGATGCATCAACATCGTGCCGCCCGCCCAGAGCGTTTCGTCGTCAGGATGCGCCACAATCACGCATGTGGTATGGAAATTGCCCTTATTCCTATTCATAAACATGCCATATAAAATACATCTTACTATAGAATATAAAAAAAATCAAACAACCATCAACTAAAATTTAACTTGCAATTTGAAAAAGATGTTGTATATTTATCGCCATATTACCGTTGTCTCCAAATCATATCAAAGGAAACGTTTTTCTCATTCAACCCGGATATCATTCCAGGGTGAGGAACACACATGCCTATCACCGTAAAGAGAAAAACCACACGCTTCTATCCCGACGCCAAAAGGGTCATCACCCGCTTCTACATACCGGGCGACGAAGATCGAGCTCAGAGAATCATTCAAAAAGTACTCGAAATGTCCGACGGCGAATGCCGCTCCGTATTCAATCAAATCCTGAGAGATTTTTCCCCCCGCCATCGGAACATTACACGTATCTTCGAAAACAGCTTCAATAACGTCAAGCACGTGTTCAACGGACTGAACATCAATCCCGATGCCCTGCCCATCGATAAAAAACTCATCATCGGTGCTTACTTCACAATGGAGTACTCCATCGAATCCGCTGCCTTCTTCAACCCGTCCATCATCGAAGATCCCTACCAGAGCAACCTCCAGAAAGGCCAGAAGCGGATCATCGTCAGCTTCCGCGCCACGGGAGAGGGCCACATCTCGTCCATCGCCTTCCGCAGCGGCATCATCAATGAGAACAACGAACTCTCTTTCGAAAAACCCGGAGAGTTGGTCGACGTCCCTGAAATCGTCACGCGCCATGTCTACCAGAAAAAGACATTCCTCAGTAAGCTCAACGAAATGAAAATCAAGAAAGACGTCATCGCAATAGTCTTCGACCAGCTTGGCGATGAATTCGTCTACGGTGAGCTCCAGGCCGCCATCGCCCGTACGAAGAAGAAAGACCTTTCCTATACCCAGCATCGAGTCGTCGAGTCCATCAACTGGCTCGCAACCTCCCACTACGAGGTTGCTTTTTCCTTAGACACGGCCATCTCGGAACGCGTCCTCTTCCCCGTGTCGTATGCGGAGAGCAACGGCATCGAAGACGCCCGGTTCGTCCGATTTGTGGACGACGGAAGCATCTCGTACTATGCGACGTACACAGCCTACAACGGATTCGCCATCCTTCCGAAACTTATCGAGACCAAAGATTTTTACCGTTTCGAAGTCGAACCCATTCACGGTGAAGTCGCCCAGAACAAGGGAATGGCGCTGTTCCCCCGTAAGATCAACGGACGTTATGCCATGCTCTCCCGTATCGACGGCGTGAACAACTACGTGATGTTCTCCGACGACATCCACCTCTGGCAGTCCGCCAGGATGGTCGAAGAGCCCCTCTTTCCGTGGGAGTTCGTACAGGTAGGAAACGCAGGCTCCCCCATCGAAACCGAATACGGCTGGCTTATCGTCACCCACGGTGTCGGCCCCATGCGCACGTACAGCCTGGGCGCTGCCCTTTTAGACCTCGATGATCCCACGAAACTCATCGGCCGGCTCAAAGAACCTCTTCTCGTTGCCAATGAAGAAGAGCGGATCGGATACGTGCCCAATGTCGTTTACTCCTGCGGCTCCATCATTCACAATCGAGAACTCATCATCGCCTATGCCATGTCCGACTATGCCTCAGCCTTCGCCGCCGTACCCCTGGACGAACTTTTCGCAGCATTGATGCCTGCTAAATCCAAGACGAAGAAAACATCCTCCGCCAAGAAACAACCCTCCATACTCGTCGTGGAAGATGACGCCAAAGTGAGCAAGCTGACTGAAAAAATCCTCACCGATGAAGGCTACAAGGTCACGCTCGCTTCAGACGGCATCGACGCACTCATGCACATTGCCAAGGGAAAATTCGACCTCATCATCTCGGACATCCGCATGCCCAACTTGGACGGCCTGCAGCTCTTGGAGCAGATGAACAAAAAAAAGATTAAGATCCCCGTCATGTTCATCACGGGATATCACAACCACGAGTACGAATTGAAGAGCAGGGAGCTCGGGGCTGTAGAGTATATTAAAAAGCCCATCAAAAAAATTGTGCTCTTGGAAAAATTGAGCACACTCTTGAAACGACCTTAATTTTATCGTCCCCCGAACTCCGTATCCCCTCAATATCCAAATGACCGGAGGACCAGCGTATCTCCCCTATCCGCTGCTGATCCAACCCTCTTTGAAATGATTCATCAATCCGTATCAGAGAGAACGTTTGATTACCCGGTCGATGGTCGTCGCCAGAGTCTGATGCTCCACCGCCGAATTCTTCCTGAGCACATTCGACATTAGAACGACCAGATAGATCCGTCCATCGGGATGCTCGACAATGACGACCGAATTCATCACGTTCTCTACGTTGCC
This sequence comes from bacterium, assembly GCA_043824415.1. Classification (GTDB taxonomy): domain Bacteria; phylum Zhuqueibacterota; class QNDG01; order QNDG01; family DSAB01; genus JBDRSZ01. The sequence continues at coordinate 2,979 of JBDRSZ010000111.1, forward strand.
CGTGTACTGCTCGCGCTTCAGTCCCGGCTCATCCTTGAATCTGTAGAAGCTCCCAGATTTGAAATAGACAGCGGCGTCCGTTAAAGCAGGGGAGGAAGCGTACCTGATGCGCCTTGCCGTCATGTACATCAACCGCTTGATCTCCAAGCTCGACCATGCGTCGACCACCCTTCCTCGTTCGAGTGCGATTAAAAACTTGAGAAACGCCAGCGGACTTGCACAGCTCCTGCCGCCCGACGGCACGACCTCCTTGCCGTCCCGCGTAAAGAAACTCGCCAAGTACCATTCCTCCGGCCCGATGTCCAGCAGCCGAATCGGATCGTTCACCACAGACATGGCGATTTCACTCAATATTTTCTTCGGAGTGCTTTTAAAATACGACCGCTCTGCCTCATAAGAAGGAGGATACGCTTCACCGAAGGCCCGCATCAGCATAGCCTCTTTCCACACCATGCTGCCCGCTGCATTGGCGCTGGCGGACAGCATATGATCCATCCACTCGAACAGCGAAAACACATCGCCTTCCCTGATCCGCCGCGATTGATAGGATCGGTTCTCAGGATCAAAAACGGGAATCACATGATCATCGACGCGAATCCAGTGATCCGCAATAACCATGCGCTCACGGAAAACCTGAAGGCGTCGATCCTCTGAGTCGGGATACAGTCTCTGCAGTTCGGTGAAAATCCCCGCGGCGATTAAAAGCTTGCCCACACTGCCGGGTGAGAAAAGTGCATCGGCCTTCCTTTGAGCAAATCGCATCGCCCTTCCAGGTGTGATGTCTAGAAGAGCCAAAGAATAACTCTCGTCCCTGTCGGGGAACAGCGCGTCGATCCGTTTTTGTAGTTCGGGGTCGGGCGACGGCAACACGTCCAAACTGTCGCCCCGTGCGTTCTGAAGCCGGAGTCGAATCTCTCCGACCGTCTTCCGCGCACCGGCCACGGGCATCGTCCCCGACATTTTTCCCTCCATGATCAGCCGCAGCCGTTCGAGCCGTCTGATTCCGGTCCGGATATACCCGTCAATGGGATACCCGACGACGAAATTGATCTGCGTGAATACGATCAGAAAAACGATGCTTTTTCGAAACCATGCATTCAACATGACAATTCTCTTTCTATAAACGACCATTCTCACCAATACGCTGATCCAGCCCAATTTTACGACCCGCCGGCACAGGGGCATCCAGAGATTGGAGATACAAAGAAGATCTGGCAGTCTTATTCTCCACGTACGGTCGCACCTGGAACAGCCGGATGGAGCCGTCCTGAAATCCCAATTCGACGTCGAAGGGTCCCTGTGTCTCGATGCCCTGCATTTTCGGCAAATCTCTTCGCAGTCTCTGAGCCAATTTCCCAAGCTGGCCGAGTTCGTCCGCGCTCAGAACCGGTTTGTCCAGAGTGATCCATTCGTCGGCGACGCCTCCAGCCTTGGGCAGTCTTTTCATCGTCGTCTGTCTGGAAGGCGACAGGAGCAGGGTAGTGCCGTCTGCATGGATGATCCAGGATTCTGCGGCCTGACCTTCCACCGCGCCGCCCGCCCCCCGGTTAAACGCCGCAGTCGCGTCCAACGGCCTGGCCGTCGTCACGCCCGCCGTGATCAGGACACCCGATTTTTCGACGTCCACCGAAGGGAGAATGAGGATTGAAGGATAGACATTCTCCGGGTTGGATAAAACCTTCTGCCTCCAGCGGTAGCTCCGCTCCGTGTACGGAGATGCCCACACATCCCGGATCGCCTGGAGAATGGCAGTCTCATCGACTGCATTGAAAACCGTCAGGTTGAGTCCTGCTCCCGTAAAGTCTTTCAAATCCTCCATGTTGGTGTCGCTCCGAATGAAAACAGGCATCCCGCCCAGCGGCTTTCCCAAAACGTTCAAGAATTTTCCCTTGAGTTCCTCCGTGAACCCCGGCAGGAATGGTATCTTTCGGAGCATTTCACGGAAGGAGGCCAGACGCTGAAGCATGATCGCCTCCACCTCCGCTTCACCCATTCCGGCCTGCCGGTCACGGGCTGCTCTCGAAAAAATCGCCTGGAGGACGCTCCAGTATGGTTGATCGGAGCCTGGGACAGTCTGATTCAAATGCTTCCGAAACACACCGAACGGGATGACGAATCCTTCCACGACGCTCTCCGGAAACATCCGTTTGAGTTCGGCTAAGTTGGCAGCCTTCGGTCCGCAGAACCGGCCCGAGTCGGAAGCCCGTACATCCCGCAGAGAGATCATGCCTGTTCTGGCCAGCTCCAATTTGTCCAAGGGAACTGCGATGCGGGATTCCGAGCGTTTCTTCGCCTCGACCAGATTTCTCTCCTCCTTGTCGAGCTCATCTTCACGTTTCATGACGACACGCCCCCGCGGTGAAACGGCGTAGAACACGCGCTGACCCGCAAAGGGTTTCAAGGATGAAACGACCTGACTCGGAAGGACGGCGTTGGGAATGCCCAAATTTCTTGCCAAAAGCTGGACATGAGAGACGAGATTTCCCTCAGCCGATACAGCAAGACCCGCCACAGGTTTTAAATCCGACGGAGGCGTCTCCATCACCACGATTTTATCCGGATGGAACAGCGACGCATCCGACATCCCCGCCGCGATAACAAGCTCGCCAATCGCAACGCCCGGATTAAGTCCACGGACGCCCGCAACATCGCGTATGCCGAGAATCATATTCTTACTCCCCGTCGACTCCTGGCAAAGGGCGGCGAGGCTGCCCGCCGCATCACCCAAAGGCAAGAGAACCGAACCGCGGACACAGTCGTCGATGAACCCGCCAGCCAAAGGTTCGAACTTTAAAAACGCTGAAACCTCCGTCCCGTACATGGCTTGCACCATCCCCGATCCCCACTCCGCAACACGGCGCACGGCCTCAACACGCAATCGGAATGCTTCAAAATATAGAGACTCTGCACCCATCTGCATCTGGAGTAGCTTTTCAATCCGCTCCCATTCCCAGATTTCCAAGAATCCGCACCCCGCGGCAGCCTTGCACAGCGCCCCGCTCTTTTCGATGAGCTGCCGCACGTTTTCCGTCCTCCACTCTGGAATCAGACGAAACAGAGTCATCTCCGCTTCGTGAGAAAGGTCGAGGAGAGCCAGTCGCTCGTCCAGTTTCGAAGTCCGCAGGATCTGATGGCGGATCAACCATAAAAGATCGGATACTTGCCGACAGATACCCTCGGCAGTTATTTCCATCGATGCAAGTCTTGCCAAGGATTCACGGACGGGAGAAGTGGCAGAAATACACGCGCGCCATCTCGACAGTGAGCGGAATTCCTTGGGACTGTAGGAGCCCTCCAAATCTTTTTCCAGCGTGTCGAATTTCGCCAACACTTCCGCGGACAGCGAAGCGGCGTTTTGTTTCCTGAATGCCCTGACACGCTCCAGGTCCGACGCCTCGGGCTGTCCATGAATCTTAATGCGCAGACCGGTAAACGACGGAGCCAAATCTGCGATCGTCCTGGAAAAAGCGCGGATTCGGTTTAAACGGTCGTCACCAGCCTGATGGGGGATTATCTTTACGGCCTGGCGAACCAGGAAGAACTGAGATGTCAGCACGTCATCCTTGCCCGCCAGCCACTTTAGAAATTGCATTCCCCATGCCTCTTCATCCTCCGCCTGATAGGCGCCGCGATAGTACCGGGCTTTTCTGAAAATCCACCCGTCATCCGCGGACTGTAAATATTGTTCCAATCGGTATTGTTTCAATCGCGCGTTTCCATAAGCGGCATCGAAGAACGCATCATTGGGCGTTCCTGCTAAAATCTGTCCGAGAAAGATATGCCTCTCTCTCGCCAAAACCTGCACGACGTCCTTTGGAAGCGCATGCTGAATCGCGCCCGGCTGCGGGATGTGCTCGACCGGAGTGCGCATCGACCCGTCTGGATAAAACCAAAGGATGGCCTGGAACGGCCCGCGTTCGTCCTTCTTGAACGCCTCGATGAGCCGACGGATTTCCTCGTCGCTGAATCTCTGAGCAAGCGCCCGATCTCCCGCAAACAACCCGAGTAACGCAAGGAATAAAAAACAGCGTACGGTGTTTCGTTTCATTTACAAAATCCTCATCTTGTGGAGAATCGTTCTCGCCCGGTCCCGAACCTTCGGAGATAGATGGTTGATCAGCCCGGCCAAGTGGGGAATGTACGCATCATCTTCCAATACATCGATTAAGGAAAGCGTAAGGAGTGTCAGACGATGATCGTCCCCGGTCAGGATCGTGGAAAGGCATTCAAACTCGGACGGAAACTTCACCCCGAACTGTTCCAACGTCTTCTCGATGAGCGCATCCATGAGCGTCGTCTCCACGATGGGGATGACGACTTTCTTCAAGTCCGGCGACAGGACGTTATCCAAAAACTCCACAGCGTTCAGTCTGATGTCCGGCTCCCCGCTCTTGACGCCCAAGTAAACATTATAGATGTCGTCCGGGGGATACTTAAGACCCAACAGTCTGAAGATACGCTCCAAGCGGCTGTCCAAACCGATCTCTAATGCTTTGATCAGCGCCTGCCTTGCCCTCTTCACAGACGAAACCTTCATCCTCCCTCCAGGCGAAAACGCTCCGACTCCCTCATACGTCCTAGTTTCCGTGTAGAGTGCGGCGAGTGACTGCGTGTACAGCCGGGCTTCCTCTAAGATGCGTCCCACGATTTTAGACTCCTCAAAACGAAGCTCTGGATGGCTCAAACGAAGTCGGTTCAATGCCCTGATGATTTCCTGCTGGAGTTCTGGATCGGGATGATCCAAGTTTTGGATCAACGCATTCGCCGACCGCTGCACGCCGATGGAACCGATAATCCGTGGAATCCGGAGTCGGACGTTCTTCGCCTCAGCCGGGTTGTTCAGAAAATGGACAAGAACGGGTACAATCTCCGACCCAAAGTACATGAACGCCTGTTCTACGGAATCCTCGTACTCTGGATCTCCAAGCCTCCGGAGGAGGATAGGAATGCACTCATTGTTGCGCGTCTTTCCGGCGTTGACAATCACTTCCCGTATGACGTTCGGACAAGCGTCCTTCAATAAGAGGAACAGATACGGCTGGAGTCCAGAAATCTCGGCCGCACCAATGATCCTCGCACATGCCGCCTTCATCAATGCGATCGTCTGTGCATCCTGAAGTACGTGCATCTCTCTGAACATACCATCCACCCGCCTCTGTACTTGAAACGCGCGCTGGTACTCTGCGTTGTTGCGGCTCTCTATGGCCGCACAGTAGAGGGCAGCCATCCGGACGGAGAGATTGTCCTGCTCTAAATATGAGAGGAGCATGCCGATCCGGTCGTCCGCATTCTGGAATAAATAATGAATCGCTTCCGCCTGAACGTTGGGATCGGTATCCTTCACCAGATCCCGCACTTCTGAAACATAGCCAGGATTCCGATAAAAATAAAGATCGCATAAGGCTTCTGCACGCACCGCACACGACGGATGATGGAGCAACCTGCCCAAGCTGGGTAGGAAGCGGTCGTTCCGAACCTCTCGTATGATTTTCAGGGTTTCGAGTATCCGCGATTCGTCCGGTCCCTCCAATATCTTAACCACGCCTCCGATGACCGATTCTTTGCGAAGGTCGATTTCCTCTTCCTCGGGAGCAGAAGGCTCTCTGGCAATCCTGATCCTCATCGTCCTCAGATACTCCTTTTTCATTCGCACGACCATGAAGAGCCATAAGACGATCAGCCCAACGATCACAAGACCGATGTGACGCGTCGACACGCCCGAAACTATGGTCAGAATGACCAAGAGCGTACCGCCGATGCCTGTCGCTAAGCTGTCCCCAAAAACGTCGATGAACGGCCTTGTCTGGTTCTTTAAATCCGGGGGTATGGGCAGTGCCAGCAGTTCCAACCCTGCCTTATTGACTGAGTTCTTCAGGCTCCCGTCGCTCATCTTCAGGAGGATGACCGCCCACAAAGCCGGATGAATGAGGACGGCCAGAGCGCCTAAAAGGATTCCTACAGGCAGGAAGAAAAGTGATGTGCCTACGCCGAAGACACCCACAACATGGCGCGTCATAAAAAGTTGAATCAGGAGCGAGGCGATATTCAGGTTGGAAAGCCAGAACCCGAAGAATGCCGTTAACCGATCCTCCTCCAATATTTTCGCAGCGGCCACAGCGCTGAATTGATAATCCACGAGCTTGGCGACAAGTACGCTGACGCCCATGATTCCGGCCAGCAACGCCAGATGTCTCGACTTGATGATCTTCCGAATAGGATGCTCTTCTTCTTCGAGAGGCTTTCCGTGGGCATGATCCGGCACCAACGGTTTGGACTGCAAACACTCCGCCCACAACCGTCTCGCCAGGGGAATGCACAGGCTCAGGAATCCGATACAGATGAAAATCAGTTGCTCACTGCCCAAAACAGGAGCTAAAAAATTCGTTAAATATCCGCCGATAATCCCCCCTGCGATGGCGCCCGAACCAATGAACCCGAACAGGCGCTTCGCCTCCCTCGCGTTGAAAAGAACATTGGCTAAAATCCAAAACTGAGAAACAGAGATGACAGCAAAAATTGCTACCCAAATATAGAAGACGTAGAGCACCCATCCCTCCACGTACTGTGTACGGAGTAAAATCCAGAAGATGAACAGTGACAGGATGGCGATTTGTAGGGTTCGGGTAATCAAGCGGTTCAGGCTGATCTTCTTCAGCATGCGCGAGTACAGCGACGAAACAGCTACAGCAGAAAAGGCCACGAGGATGTAGGCATACGGAAGCTTGAGAGCCCCCAGTTCAGAGAGGAAAAGCGCTTGACACACCGGTTTCACGATCATCAAGGACGCAACGATTAAGAAAATATAGCACAGCATCAAAGAGGCCCGAACCTCTTCACCACGACGGATATGGAAGAACCGCCTGAGACTATCCTTCAAGAACAAGGGAATGTCAGGGGAGGCTTCGTTCATCGATCACTCCCGTAATCCTCAACAACCGACAATCTTGAAAGAGAGGAAGAGCCGGTACGGGAGAGAAGTCGGGATTTCAGCACTTCCTCCACAGCTGGTACCAAATCACGGCAAATGCGTTCGCCGTCGGAATCTTCGACTAAAGTCGCCAAGATGTACTTTCTCCACAATGGCCCCCAAATCAAAACGGAGTCCGAGTGCCATTGCTTCCACGTTCCTGATTTTCTGTAGAGCTTTGCTTCGGGCACGATCTGATCGTACATATACACAAATTTATGATGAAGATCGGGATCCTCTAAGATATCTAACATCTGCCTGCTCCGCTCGCGGCTCACAAGCTTTCCCATAGCCAAAAGGTAGTAAAACCGACAAACCTGCGTCACAGTTGCTGCATGGCTCAATCCCAACATCGGGTCCGGATAGCGTTTTCCCTCATGGGCATACCGCTTTCCTACCCAAAGCCCTCCCCCCCAGTCCGGATCGTACAGCTTGTACTTTTCATCTGTAAGGACCGACGCAATCTTATCGAATCCCATCCGGTCGATCATACGCGTGGCCGCCTCGTTATCCGAAACGCTGATCATGATCTTGACATCATGGAGGATTTCAGGTGTTTCTTCCAGCGACTTTTCTTCGAACGCTTGAAAGGCAGCCAGCAGTATAGCCAGCTTCGGCAGACTGGCTGCATACATCATCACACTCCCGTTTACGCGGGCGAATTTAATGCGCGTCGAATCGCTCAGGTCCACAAGGCCGACCGCCATCTTTTTTTGTTTGATGAGCTTCGCCCAGGCCGAGTTCTGGTTTAACCGTGTTTCCAGACGTTTCTGAAGATCCGCATCCATGAGTTGTCGCAGGGGTCGAATCTGATCATCGGGGACAGATAAAGGCAAACTTTTATCATAAGACGCTTGGTGTAAAACCTGTCCCTGTAATAAGAAATAGAATAGTAAAACGACAAGCTTTCGCATATTCCTCCTTTTTTATTTATAAAGAGAAAGACCGAGAATAATCAGGATTTTTTTTAAACAAATCTTACACCATTCTAACAGTGAAAACACCCATCCGAATAAACCCATTTTGTACATACAATTCTAGAGGTGAAGGATCCATCTTTGAGGTATCATCATTTCTTCATCACATGCTGGGCAGTGAAGGCTCGCCTCAGTATATTCCAAATAACATCCGTCCCGGCCGCTTTCATGATGTCATCCCGCACCGTCTTATCGGCCAGCGTTCGTGTAAGGATGGCTAAAATCTGTACATGAACGTCATGATCCACTGGCGTCAGCACCAAAAAAACAAAATGCGTGAGGTTGCCGTCCGGGGAATTCCAGTCAATCCCTGCGACCGACCGGCCAAAAGCGATCACGGGTCTGCTCAATGAATGGTCATGTGCATGCGGTATTGCAATTCCTTCCTCGATAGCCGTGCCCAACGCATTCTCTCTCTTGAGGATGATTGCCAAGAGTTTTTCGGTATCCAGCGTATCCGCTTCCTCGACTGCTTTCTGACACAATTCTACGATAGCCGATTCGCGCTTGTCCGACTTTATATTTTCCAGAACCATCCGGTGAGAAAAAAATTCTAAAATACTGATTTCTTTCCTTCGTCTGATCGAATAGCTGAGCCAGGGACCGAGCAGGATTGACGATACGACAGCTCCGAATACAATGGCAATAAATATCGATTCTGTAATCAGACGATACTCCAACGCCAGAACACCAACGACAATTTCCATGGCGCCCCCCGGGGTGTGCGCCACAGCAATGGCAAGTCGATTGGTTCGGGACTGTTTCGATATATTCACGCCGAGCCAAGCACCTATAAACCGTCCCAATATCCCGACTGCACTGACAATGAGCACGAGAGGCACATCAAAATGTTCCGCGAAATCGATCTTCATTCCAATATTCACGAAGAAAATCGGAACGAATACAGCGTATACCATCTGCGAGATGACCTGCCGTGTCCGCTCCGACAGGGCCTTGGCCTCGCCCGCCATGATTCCTGCGATGAAAAAACCAAAAAGTGCGTGGATGCCGATTTTTTGCGTAATCGCGCCGCAAAGACAGCCCAACAGGCAGATGAAGGTGAGTGATGTTCCTGGTTCAGGGAGTCGTCCCGATTTTATTTTATTAATGATTTTGTTGGAAGCAAGACGTCCGAGGGTCAGGCAAAAAACAGTAAAGCCGACGGTGGCCAACAGAATGACAGACACGTTTCCCACATGCAGTTGAGATTGCGTGAAGAAACCCAAAATCAACGTAAAAAATAGCCACCCGATGATGTCATTCATCGAAAGGGCAGACATGATCAGAAATCCAAGGTTGGTTTTGAGCAATCTCATGTCATGAAGAACTCTTGCGGCAACGGGCATCGCACTAATCGTCATCACGGTGGCCATGAATAGCGCAAATATCCATCTCTGATCTGGATTCATCAGATAACGGTTGGGCAGAAAAAAACTCGGGAAAAAAGCGATGACCATCGGTATGATGATGTCCATGATGGCAATTTTAAAAGCATCGCCGCGCTGCCTCCATGCGCTCGAAAAATCCACCTCGAGCCCCGTCTCCAGCAAGAGAAAAAGCACACCCAGCCATGCAACCGTCTCCAGCATGTTCTGCTGGACTGCATTCGCGTGAAAGAGAATACCATGCAAAGAAGGAATAAACCGGCCTAACACAGTAGGCCCCAACCCGACACCGACGAGTATCTCTGCGGTGAGAGGGGGC
>JBDRSZ010000112.1:0-20025 GCA_043824415.1 bacterium
ATCCTCTGGGAAAACTTACATACAAAAAGTCATATTTTTAGTCATCCATTTGAATAAAATTGTCTTGCATGGGAAACAATTTTGCCCTAAATTGTTTCCCATGGGAAACAATTTGAGGTGTCATGGCTGTAGATAAAATAAAAAACCTCGTTGCAGAGTGGCTAGAAACAGACTCTCTTCCGGACATGATAGAGAGAGAAGCCAGTGTTGGCGATATCGGTCAGATCTCCTCAATTCTCGCCATTGTCGGTCCGCGGCGGTCCGGCAAAACCTGGTTCATGTACCAACTCATCAAACGATTGCTGAATAAAGGTGTTGATAAAAAAGACATTCTTTTCATTGATTTTGAGGATTATCGATTAATCGGTATTCAACCTGAAGCCATCGATGCCATATTATCCGCATTTTACCAGCTAACCAATCGATACCCCGGCTATCTCTTTTTAGATGAAATCCAGAACCTGCCTAACTGGAGCCGGGTGCTCCGCACGCTGCATAATCAAAATCGTTATAGAATCATTGTGTCAGGCAGCAATTCCAATTTGCTCTCCCGCGAAATCGCCACTGAATTAAGAGGCCGGTATGAGGATCTGCTCATGCTGCCATTCTCCTTTTCGGAATTGCTGAAATACAGAAACATCTCGTTTGATAAAAACACATTTTACACACCAAGAAAAGGTGCGCTGCTTCGGGTATTTGATGACTATTTGAAGGAAGGAGGTTTTCCTGAAGTTATAAAAAAAGAGAGCCGTGTAGAGAAAAACAGTCTGCTTCAAAGTTACTATCAAACTCTATTTTACAAAGATTTACTGGAAAGATACCGCATCCGTTCGAAAAACCTGATGGAATCCATGATGCAATATTGTCTGAATATCATGGGAGACCAGTTCTCCATCTCCCGTTTTGCTAACGGAATGGCGGCCGCTGATATGTCTGCAAGTAAAAAAACCATTTCAAATTATCTTCATCATTTTCAAGAGGCTTTTTTCCTGATTGCCATTGAAAAATTCGACTTCTCACCACGTAAGCGGTTGATGAATCCCAAGAAAATATATCTGCTGGACAGCGGATTCAGCAACCTTTCTGTAAACTTCTCGGAGAATAAAGGTAAGTACTTAGAAAATGTTGTTGCCGTCCAACTTTTCAGAAATCGTGAAGAGATGTACTACCATAGAAAAGACAGAGAATGCGATTTTCTCCTGAAACGGGGCAACAAAATTGACAAGGCCATTCAAGTCTGTTGGGAACTCAATGAAAACAATCGTAAACGAGAACTGTCGGGTCTGGCAGAAGTAATGAGGATTTTGAAAATCCAAGAAGGTCTTATTTTGACATATAATCAGGAAGACACTGAAGAACTGGAAGGTCATAAAATACCCGTCATGCCGACCTATCAATGGTTGTTGGAAAGAGAATGATCAATCAACTATTACTAAACGCCCTTATCGCGGGCAGCATCTATATTCTCATCGCTGTCAGCTTCTCGCTCATCTACCAGACCACCCGCTTCTTCCACTTCGCCCATGCAGTGGTATTTACATCCGGCGCGTATTTCACGTATTTGTTCCATAAACTCATCGGCTTCCCCATGATCCTCGCCATACCCGTCGCCATCGCACTGGCCGCTCTGGTCGGGTGCGGGATGGAGATCGGCATTTATAAACCTTTACGTCAAAAGAACGCCTCTCCCATGGTGTTATTACTCGCATCATTGGGACTTTATATTCTACTTCAAAATACCATCAGTATGGTCTTCGGGGACGATACCAAATCCATCCGGTCGGGCGTGGTGAAGGAAGGACTGAATGTGTTTGGCGCACGAATTACGCCCGTACAGATTGTAATCATTGCGACCAGCATCGTACTGGTGGTGATGGTAGCCCTCTGGCTCAAGAAGAGCAAAATGGGCAAGGCCATGCGGGCCGTGGCCAACGACGCGGAGCTGGCGGAGATTTCGGGCATCGATTCGGACCATGTCATCCTGTGGACGTTCGCCGTGGGCTCAGGGCTTGCTAGCGTGGCCGGCATCTTAGTGGCCCTGGACGTGGACATGACGCCCACGATGGGCATGAACGCGCTCATGATGGGTGTCGTCGCCGTCATCGTCGGCGGCGTGGGATCGATTCCCGGCGTAGCCCTGGGCGCGCTGCTCCTGGGACTGGCCCAGCACCTTGGCGTGTGGAAGATCAGCTCCCAGTGGCAGGACGCCATAGCGTTTATTATTCTGTTTGTGTTCCTATTGGTGCGGCCGCAGGGGTTCCTGGGAAGGAAAGTAAGGAAGGCGGCGGTTTGAGGGATTCCATCCCACCCCTGGATTCCGGCTTAACACTGCAGGAATGACACACCTGAAATGAATAAGAAGAGTATCCGTGTCTTCGGGGATTCATGTTTTCCTTGACATTTGTTCTCTTGATCGGTATATTCAGATGATCGATCAGATCGATCATTGATAATAACCGATCATTTGGCAGGAAATTTTGTGATGCTTGAGGAAAAAATATTCAATACCTGTATCGAACAATTACGTCTTCTACCGCTCATCCGAAAAGTGACGAAGCGTCAATCGCCGACTGTCAAGGATACACGCGTTGATGCATTTTTGGATCTGCTTACGGAAAAAGGCACGATTCAGCTTGCTGTCGAAATCAAGGGTGTTTTGAAAAGGCCGCTGCCCCAGCACCTTGCAGTGATGAAAAACACGTTAAATATCCCTTTGCTCCTGATGTCCGAATACATCAATCCCTCCATAGCCGAAGACTTGAAGAGGAACCGGATCCATTTTATTGATTGTCAGGGAAATGCGTTTATTCATATTCAAGACTATCTTTACGTAGACATCCAAGGCAGAAAGCTGTTAATTCCGCGAGAGAAACAAGCTACAACGCTTTTTCAACCGACCGGGTTACAACTTCTATTTGTACTACTCACAAATCCCAAGCAACTGAATGCATCCATCCGGACGCTTAAAAACGATGCTGGTATATCTTACGGTCAGGCGCAGGCCGGTATGAAGGAACTAAACGAAAAGGGACTACTCATAAAAAGCAAGGAAAGACAGTACAAATTTAAGGATAAAAAGGCATTGTTCGAAAGATGGTTGAGTCATTACGTCGACCGGCTCAGGCCGAAATTGATTTTAGGCGTCTTTAAAATAGCGCCCTCGGTAGAATTCAAAATCCCAGAGACTTTGAGTCTACTATTCAAAAACGAATCCAATGTTTTTGCCATCGGCGGTGGCTTGGGAGCAGATATTCTGATTCATTACTATCGAGGCCCCACAACTGAAATTTTTATTCAACCAGGCCTTCTGGAAAGAGTGAAAACAGGGTTGAAGCTCATTCCGGCCAAAGATACGAATGTGACTTTATTGAAACTGTTCTCTCCACGGATCATCTTCAAGGAGGCCATTCAGTCCCCGGTTGTTCATCCGTTGCTGATTTACGCCGAGTTGCTGTATCAGGGTGGGAGCCGGGCTCTGGAAACGGCAGAAATGATATACAACATGTATTTAAAGCAGAAATTCGATGAGGCTTGAAGAGGGTCTTAAAAATGTAATTCTGAAGTTGTCGAGTTTCTTTCAGGAGCAAAATATCCCTTTCGTTATTGTGGGTGCACTCGTTCCCGCAGTGCTCATCGATTTGAAACAGGGAAATCGTTCAAGATACGGAAGCCGCACGACACGGGACGTGGATTGTGCTATCCAAATCAACAGCTGGAATGAATACGATCGGATCAAACAAGACATGCTGGCAGACGGCTTCAAAGAAAAGGAAGGGACGCCGGAACATCGCCTCTTTTTTGAAGAAACGCCCGTAGATATTATTCCTTGTGGCGGATTGCTTCAAGACGGCGCACTTTATTGGCCCCAATCCAAACGTAGGATGAAGATGAGGGGGTTTTCCGAACTTTTTGACAAGGCTGAGCTGGTGAAGATTAGCAAGGGCAAATCCATTCCTTTTGCACCTCTCCCTCTGACCGTGTTCATAAAGATACAAGCCTATCTTGATCGAAGAAATACTGGAGATATTGAAGACATATTTTACATTCTTACGCATTACGAAGATATTAAAATGAGTGAAAGAAGGTTCGATATTGTCGGGCAGGACGATTTGAATTATGAAATCGCGGGCGCTTTTCTGTTGGGGCGGGACTTACGAAGATCGATTCCTTCAGATCTCATTAAAGATATGGAGCCATTCCTCGAAATGTTCAATGACCCAGAAAATCCTCCGGTTCCAGAAATAGCCAGAATCACTTACCAGAAATCTGAATATATCGTTTCGCTCATCTCTGCGTTTGAGAAAGGATGTGGAGGTGATAGATGACCTATCTCCTCCACATCCTCATCTACATCGGCATCTTCAGCATCCTGTCGATCTCCCTGAACCTGCTCGTGGGTTACACCGGCATCCTGTCCATCGCCCACGCGGCCTTCTACGGCATGGGCGCGTACGTGGCAGCCCTGATGGCGCTCAAGCTTCACAGCCCGTTTTTACTGAACCTCGTCCTGGCCGTCATCGCTTCAGGCACTCTCGGTGCGCTCGTGGGCATTCCCTCTCTTCGCATCAAGGACGACTATTTCATCATCGCCACGTTCGCATTCCAGGTCATCGTGTTCAGTGTCCTGAACAACTGGGTTTCCTTCACTGGCGGGCCGATGGGACTTCCGGGCATCCCCCAGCCGGTCATCTTCGGTGTTCGGGTCTCGTCCCACATTGGTTTTTTAATCCTTGTCGGACTGCTGTGCTGCCTGACCTTCTGGCTTTCCGGACGGATCGTCAAATCGCCCTACGGACGGGTACTCAAAGCCATCCGTGAGGACGAGGTGTTCGCCCAGTCCTTCGGTAAAAACGTGGCTGCGTTCAAGGTAAAGACCTTCATGATCGGAGCGGGGCTGGCCGCCATCGCAGGCGTGATGTACGCCACGTACATCAGCTTCATCGACCCGACAAGTTTCACGGTCATGGAATCCATCTTCATCATCTCCATCGTCATCATCGGCGGTGCGGGCAGCCTGTGGGGACCGGTCCTGGGTGCTGCGGTGCTCGTTGCCCTGCCGGAGTTGTTGCGGTTCGTCGGCCTGCCCAATGCCGTAGCCGCCAACATCCGTCAGATGCTCTACGGCGGACTCCTCGTGGCGTTCATGCTATGGAGACCGAGAGGGTTTGTGGGAAAGTATGGGTTTAAGCGGAGTATGAAATGAAAAATTTATTTTCACCAAGGTGGTTTCCCGCTCCCGGATCAATGTCAGGGACAAGCTTCGCGGGAAAGACAGAGTGTCTGAGATGAATGAGTTGCTGGAAGTAAAAAAATTGAATAAATCCTTCGACGGCATCACGGCGTTGGATGATTTCTCCTGTACCGTAAACGAGAGTGAGATTTTAGGCCTGATAGGACCCAATGGTGCTGGAAAATCGACGCTTTTTAACGTCATCACTGGATTCATCCCCTGCGACAGCGGTAAATCAACTTTCAAAGGCAAGAGCATTCTGAACAAACCGCCTCATCGTGTGGCTCTCATGGGAATTTCCCGTACTTTCCAGGACCTGCGTTTGATCCGACAACTTACAGTCCTTGAGAACGTCATGATCGCATTCAAGAACCAGTCAGGAGAGCATATCAGGAATCTTTTTCTCAAGAGAAAAACATCGGAGAGAATAGAAGGAGAGAATAGAGAAAAAGCACTTGTCTTACTGGAAAATGCGGGTATTGTGGATAAAAGACACAGCCTTGCCAGCGATCTCTCCTACGGACAGCAAAAACTGTTAAGTCTGGTGTGCTGCATAGCATCCGATGCGGTTTTGTTCTTACTGGACGAACCTGTAGCCGGCATCAATCCAGGCATGATCGATAAAATCCTATCGATCATCACAGCATTACCTGAGAAAAACAAATCGGTCGTCCTCATCGAGCACAACATCGATGCTGTCATGGAAGTATGTGATCGAGTGATATTCATGGATACGGGTGCTAAAATCAGCGAAGGCACGCCCGATGCTGTTCGGAATGACCCGAAAGTCATCGAAGCTTATCTCGATTGAAGGGATTGCCTTGTTACGAGTACAAAATCTTGATACAGGATACGGAAAACTTCAGGTCCTCTTCGATCTGAATATGACAGTGGCTGAAGGTGAGATTATCTCAGTAATCGGCCCGAACGGTTCCGGTAAATCGACCATCCTGAAAGCCATCAGCGGCATCCTCCCTGTTTGGACAGGCGACATCGTATTCGACGGCGTCTCCATCCGACGAAATCCGCTAACGAAGAACATCCGGCTGGGATTGACATTCTGCCCGCAGGGCAATCGCGTTTTCACTGAATTGACAGTTTATGAAAACCTGGAAATCGGCGGGTTTAACCTTCCCAAGCAGGAATTGGATGAACGTTTTGAAAGTGTATATTCCATGTTCCCCGTTTTAAAAGAACGATACAAACAGACAGCAGGTAATCTCAGCGGTGGCGAACAACAGATGCTGGCCCTTGCCAGGGCATTGATCCCCTTCCCCAAACTGTTATTATTAGATGAACCCTCTCTCGGCCTGGCTCCTGACCTTGCAGGCAATGTGTTTGAAAAACTCGTGGAAATCAACCGGACATTCAACCTATCCATGCTCATCGTGGAGCAGAAAGTGATGGAAGTCCTCTCCATTTCCAAAAGAGTCTATTCCATTAAATTGGGTAAAGTCGCTTTCGAAGGGAAACCAGAGGAATTAAAAGGGAATAAAGAAAAGATGAAAGAGTTATTTTTATAAATCTGTTCTGGAATATCCTACAAAGATGCCATCGCTCCGGGCGATGGCATCTGTTTTTATCGACCACCCAATAGGGAATTCGTTCCTTTATTCGTATAATCATACAGAAAAACATTCAACGGGCTGCATCTCTACAGCAGAGTCGCATACTGTAAACGCGATCATTTTCCCGAATCGCATTGAACCCTCACACCCGAAATCGAATGCCTGTAAGAAGTTTCAAGACACGATTATCAGTACTCCATAAGTGTCTCTTCCCCGATCCTTCCGAAAAGGAAAGATCGGGGAATGTATTTTATTCAGATGATGACATCGGGTAATTCACACGCATGACCCATCCTGCGTCGCGAGAGAGGTCTTTACTTCACGAACCTTTCATTTTTCTGGTCGTATAGTATACAACGTAAACGAAATCTAAGACCAGATCAAATATAATCCGAACGAGGTCAATTGCAGAACAATCAGGCGGAATCCCGATGGATTCGGAAAACTATTCCATAGATACTGCCAGCCTCTCGTCAACTTTGCACGCCGCTTCGTAAGGGACACGCAGATTGCAGAGAACATCGTCCAGGACGTGTTCCTGAAGGTTTGGATGAACCGCACCCGTCTGAATCCATCCTTGAACATCAAGACATACCTGTATATCGCAGTAAAACATAACGCCATTAATTATCTTCGGCATGCCGATGTCAAAATCCGTAGTATAGACGCGTTAAAAACGATGAATCCTCATGTCAGAACACCGGAGGATGAATGGCAGGAAAAAGAATTAAAAGTGTCGATTCGTCAGGCCATCGAAGAACTCCCGGAAAAGTGCGGAATCATTTTTTGCATGAGTCGATACGACCACCTCTCTTACGCGGAAATCGCAGAAATACAGAACGTCTCCATTAAGACTGTTGAAACCCACATGGGACGTGCTTTAAAATTCTTACGAAATCGGTTATCCCATCTCCTAAAATAGAGTCTCATTTTAACAATCTTATCATTCTACAAGTAGCATCTCTGTTATTTCTGCAAAAAATAATTATGATAAAAATCACAAAAATCAAATTCCAAATCCCAAATAAATTCCAATGACCAAATTTCAATCATCATCAGCTTTGTAACTGACCTTTGTCAAATTTAGCAATTTCTTGAATAGCTTGTCATTCCTGCGGAAGCAGGAATCCAGGGGGAAGGGAAGAGGTGGATTCCGGCTCAAGACAACACCGGAATGACAGGGGTAAGGGATTATAACACCTCAACAGTCTTCAATGCCAATGCATTCAAATATTGAATGAATTTACCTAAGTCCAGTTTGTAGTGTGGAAATTGTGGATTTGGTGTTTGCGGTTATGTCACGCCAAGATTGTAAAATCTGTCCTCATCTCAGCCTTTATCTTCCCCGTACTCTTCCGCTCTATGCCGAACGATCTTTCCTTCAGTCATGTAAATGACATCTTCGGCAATGTTCGTAGCAGAATCCGCGATGCGTTCAAGATGTCTGGACACGCCGAGCAGGTGAATCAGACAATCCAACCGGTCGGGGTGTTCTCGAATCCCTTTTTTAACCTGATCGTACATTTCCCGGTGGATAGCATCGACTTCGTCATCCATTTCACAAATCTTTCTGGCGAGAGAAACATCCATATTGACCAGAGAATCCAGGCTCTTCTTCAGCATTTCTTTGACTTTCTTGGACATTGTCGGAAAATCGAACGGAATGTCGATGCGCTTTTGAGTCGCCACAAAAACGGCCCTCTCCCCGATATTCACGGCCAAGTCGCCGATGCGCTCCAAATCGCTGTTGATCTTGAGCACTGCGATTATGAATCTCAGGTCTATTGCCACGGGCTGATGCAGGACCAAAAGTTTGAGGCATTCTTCCTCTAAGTCCACTTCCATCTCATCGATCTCGATATCCCCATCGATGACCCGACGGGCCAATTTTCCATCGCGGTCTTCAATTGCACGGACCGCCATGTGCACGCGCTCCTCAACAACCGCGCCCAGAGTCAAGATGCTCTTCTTTAATCTTTCGATTTCCCTCTGTAAACGATACGGCATTTTGTATCTCCTGTCTTAATTTATGATGCTCATTATTTTATGAATATAAAATACGATTGTTAGAATTCCATTAGGAAAATAATAAATCATTGTTAAAATTACAATCTTAAATTTCCCTAAACTCTAACCATTTTCTAACATTTCTCTTATCATAATTTAATATTCTGCGCGTAATTTTAGGACATGAAAAATAGAACCCATGCAGGACAATCAGAAGAAGGAAGTGATCACAACCATTAAAAAATTGACTACGGCAACGTCTATTACACAAAAATTCACATTGTGAAAAGGAGTGATACATGAAAATCAAAAACATCTATCGTTCCATCCTGACCTTGGGCATACTGTTGATAAGCTCAGGGGCGTCGAGTCAGATTGTTTCTTCCATCAACGGTCTTGTCTATGCCGATTACTACTACAACCTGAAGAATCATGATTCTGCTGCAAAACATCAAAACGCCTTCAGCTTCCGTCGTATTTATTTCACGTTCGACAACAGCATCACGCCAAACATCAAAATTCGATTCCGACTGGAATCGGCCCACAATGAATTCGGATCGACCGACAGGATCAATCCCTTCGTCAAGCACGCCTACATCGAGTGGAGCAATCTCATCCCCAATCATCAACTGTATCTCGGAATCTCCGAGACGAACGCGCTCAAGAATGCGGAGGATTACTGGGGGTACCGCTCCATCGAAAAGACAATCTTGGACCTGAATAAAATTTGCTCCGCTGCGGATATGGGCATCGCTCTCAAGGGCGACATCGGACGCTTTGTTCATCACTGGCTGGCCGTCCATAATGGTACGGGATACGGATCGTCCGAAGTGGACAAGTACAAGAAATTCGGTTATGCTTTCTGGCTGACGCCCGTCAAGGGCCTGATGCTCGAGGGGTATTTCGACTACGAGAGACAGGACCCGAACACCGGCACATTCCAGTATGCCAGGGATTATTTTCACAGCTCCGGCTACTCGACGTGGAAGACCTTCATCGGATACAGCGCTCCCAGCTTCGCCATCGGAGCAGAGGCGTTCCTGAGGACGCTCAAGGGATCGGGCGCTGTGGACGCAATCGGCTCTTCAAAAACCGACGTCAAACGTCAGGGCATTTCCGTGTTCGGCTCCTGGATCACGCCCATACCCAAGGTCAAGCTGTTCGCCAGGTATGATACATTCGATCCGAACAACAACGACAACGTCTGGGTGAGCGACAGCAAGAACGGCGTGGACGACGAATACTCCCTCCTCTTTGCCGGACTGGATTTCTTTCCTGTGGCGGATGTTCACTTCATGCCCAACATCCTCATAAAGAAATATACGCAGAGCGGAAAAGGAGACGACTTAACAGCTCGTCTTACACTTTACTACAAATTTGACAGCGGAAAGATGTCCATTCAATGAAAGGAGTTTCAGTGTGAAACGATCAATCGTAATCATAGCACTCATCACGATGTTTGTGGTTGGCGATGCAAACTCCCAGGACTTCATACAGATCAAGGGCTCAGACACGCTCATCAACCTTGTTCAGAGGCTGGCTGAAGTCTATATGGAGAAAAATCCCAACACAGCCATCGCAGTCACAGGAGGAGGATCCGGCGTCGGGATCGCAACGCTCATCGCCAATCGCATCCAGATTGCCGATGCCTCGCGTGAGATGAGAGATAAAGAGATGGATGCTGCCAAGAAAAACGGCGTCGTTCCGTACAAAATCATCATCGGCATCGACGGCCTCTCAGTCACCGTAAACGGCAGCAACGCCATCAAGTCGCTCACCGTAGACCAGATCGGCGCGATATTCCGCGGAGAAATCACAAACTGGAAAGACGTGGGCGGACCCGACAGGACCATTTCCCTGTATGGGCGTCAGGCCAATTCCGGAACGTACGACTTCTTCCAGGAATATGTTCTTGGGAACAGAAATTATTTTCCGAAAATGAAACAGATGAATGGCAACGCCCAGATCGTGGAGAGCATCATCAACGACAAGGCCGGCATCGGGTATGTGGGAATTGGATACGTGGTCGATGACTCCGGCAATGTCAGAAAAGGTCTGAGAGTACTCGACGTCGCCAAGGACGCCGGTTCCAAACCCGTCACGCCTTTGAATGCCGAGAATGTGAAATCGGGGAAGTATCCGATCTCCCGTCCGTTGTATCAGTACACCAACGGCAAGCCCAAGGGGACCGTGAAGGAATTCATCGCTTTCGAACTCGGCCCCGAGGGGCAGAAAATCGTGGAAGAGATGTCATTCTATCCTGTGTCAGGAGCGTATTTGGAACAGAATAAAAAGGCCGGATTCTGATAAAACTGTGGTATTGACATCTTCTCAGTCCCCCTTGAGGGGGATTCAAGGGGGTGTACTAAATGGTCAATCATCGAAAACAGAATGCGCGATTATGAAACATTTTTTTCAACTCAAATATAGAAACGCATCGAAGCAGAATGTGTTCTGGCGGTGTTTTAAAGAAAAGGCCATCGAGAAATTTTTCCAGGTCAACGGCTTTTTCGCCGTTGTGATCTTGCTGGGAATTTTTTCGCTCCTTCTCATCGAAGGATTCCCAGCTCTACGCAAGCTCGGCCTCGGCGAATTCTTCCTCAACTCCCGCTGGGATCCCACATCACCCGTGAAGGAAACGTACGGCATCCTGGCTATGGTCGTCTCCACACTCATGGTAACCTTCGGAGCCATGGTCATTGCCATTCCCCTCGGCATCGCCTGCGCCGCGTACATCGCGGACGCGGCCAGTCCCCGGATGCGTGAAATCGTAAAACCGGTCATCGAAATCCTGGCCGGTATCCCCTCGGTCGTCATCGGCTTTTTGGGCATCATCGTCGTCGGCCCCCTGATTGCTAAAGTGTTCGGCACATCCAACGGACTCAACGCCATCAACGGCTCTGTTCTCCTGGCCATCATGGCGCTCCCTACCATCATCAGCATTTCCGAAGACGCCATCGTCTCCGTGCCTCAGGAATTCAAGAGCGCCTCCTTGGCCTTGGGTGCCAGCCGCTGGCAGACGCTCATCCGCGTGACGATTCCGGCCGCAATGTCCGGCATCATCGCCTCAATTATGCTGGGCATGGGAAGAGCCATCGGTGAGACGATGACCGTGCTCATGGCCTGCGGGAACGCGCCCGCACTGCCAAGGAGCTTCACGGATTCTGTACGACCCATGACTGCGACGATTGCGATCGAATTGGGGGAAACCGTCCAGGGAGGACTCCACTACCGTTCGCTGTTCGTTATCGGATTCGTTCTCTTCTTGATGACGTTCCTCGTCAACATCGTTTCCGACATCGTCCTCCAGAAATACCAGAGGGTGCAGCGATGAAGATCGACCGGCAAAAAATCAATGAGCGCATCGGCTTTTTCATCATCCGGTCGGCTGCGCTCGTCATCATTCTCATCCTGGGTTTGATTCTGTTCGATATTCTCTCTAAGGGGACGAAGGCCGTCAACTGGGAATTCATCACCCAAAGTCCGAAGAAAGGCATGACCGAAGGAGGCATATGGCCCGCCATCGTCGGCACGTTCTGGGTGAGCTTGGTGACGGTCATCTTC
The DNA here is from genome assembly GCA_043824415.1 of bacterium. GTDB lineage: Bacteria > Zhuqueibacterota > QNDG01 > QNDG01 > DSAB01 > JBDRSZ01. The sequence continues at coordinate 12,370 of JBDRSZ010000112.1, forward strand.
TCCGTGCCCGTCGGCATGTTCACGGCAATCTACCTCAACGAGTACGCCAGACAGGGACGCATCATCCGCATCATCCGACTCGCCATCCGAAATCTTTCTGGCGTTCCGTCCATTGTATACGGTTTGTTTGGATTTGCTCTGTTCACATTGATGCTGAACTTCGGCTTGTCCGTCATTTCTTCGGGACTGACGCTGGGATTGTTGACGCTGCCCTGGACGATCACGGCCAGCGAAGAAGCGTTAAAAACGGTTCCGATGTCCTACCGTGAGGGCGCTCTGGCCCTCGGTGCCTCCAAGTGGCAGACGATCCGCACGAACGTCCTGCCCTACGCCGTGCCCGGCATGCTCACCGGAACGATACTCGGCCTGGCTCGCGCCGCAGGAGAGACGGCGCCCATTCTGTTCACTGGAGTCGCTTTCTTCTGGCCGGTCCTGCCCAAATTCCCCACGCTCCTCACGCAGCAGTTCATGGCCCTGCCGTATCATCTCTTCATCATGTCCACGCAGCATCATGAAATCGTCAAAGTGCGTCCTTTGGCATACGGCACAGCACTCGTACTTATCGTGCTCATCGTTGCGATGAACTCCCTCACCGTCTGGATCAGGTATCGGTTCAGGAAAAAATACAAACGGGCATGAGAGGATTCTGAATGTCGGATACAAAACTCTACACGCGCAATTTCAGTTTCTATTACGGAAAATTCAAGGCGCTCAGCGACGTGAGCATGAATGTCGAAGCCAACAAAGTGACAGCGTTGATCGGGCCGTCCGGGTGCGGAAAATCCACCTTCCTCCGATCCTTGAACCGGATGAACGATATCATCCTTGGAACGCGGGTCGAAGGAAAAGTCATCCTCGACAGCCATGATATTTACGACAAGAACGTCGACGTCGTCGACCTCCGGCGGCGCGTGGGCATGGTCTTCCAGAAATCCAACCCGTTCCCGAAATCCATTTTCGACAACGTGGCCTACGGCCTGCGTATCAACGGCATCTGGAACAAATCCATTTTGACGCAGCGCGTCGAGGAGAGCCTGAAGGACGCCGCCCTCTGGGACGAAGTCCAGGACCGCCTCGGGAATTCGGCCATGGACCTTTCCGGCGGCCAGCAGCAGCGCCTCTGCATCGCGCGCGCTCTGGCTGTGAAGCCGGAGATTATCCTGATGGACGAGCCGGCTTCTGCCCTGGATCCCATCGCAACGCAGAAAATCGAGGAACTCATCTTCCAGCTGAAGAAAGAATACACCATCATCATCGTCACCCACAACATGCAGCAGGCCGCGCGGGTCTCCGATTACACGGCCTTCTTCTACCTGGGCGAACTCATCGAATTCGGGGAGACAGAACAGATCTTCACGAACCCCAAGCTGAAGAAAACAGAAGATTATGTAACAGGCCGGTTCGGTTAACGACCGTCACGCAGATTCAGTCTCAATATATACAATCCATCAATTCTTTTTTCCTCTCCCTTGAGGGAGAGGATTAAGGTGAGGGTGTAAATTGAATTATATCAAAAAAATCCTTGCTTTCCTCTGGATCATTGTTTATTTTTACGACCAATGTCTTCAGATTTTACACAATCCTTGAATCGATCCCTCATCGTGTTCTTCTTCCAGGGAGTGAAGATCGCATTAAGGCAGCCTCATCAGGCCCTGTCTTTCCTGCGATTCATCCGGTGGATGCGAAAAGCCTCCCGCCTGAGAGCCGCATGGAAAAAGAGGGGAGTTCGCGTCCCCCCCATCATCATCTTCAGCATCACGAATCAATGCAACCTGACGTGCCCGGGATGCTACGCAAAATCGCTCCATCCCGACCCGGAAGACGAACTCGCCCCTGCCCGGTTGAAGGGCATCATCGAGGAAGCGAAAACGCTCGGCATCTCCTTCTTCGTCCTCACGGGGGGAGAGCCGTTCCTCCGTCCGGAGATTTTGGACATCGCTCAGGAGGTGCCGGCAATCCTGTTCATCGTCTTCACGAACGGACTCCTCATCGACGAGGCGATGATCGCCCGCTTTAAAAAATTGAAAAACATCGTCCCTCTCGTCAGTTTGGAAGGGAATCCTCAAGATACGGACGGACGCAGGGGCGAAGGAACGCACGCACACGTTCTTCGTATTATGGATAGAATGTGTCAAAGGAGTCTCTTCTTCGGGACCTCCCTCACTTTGACTCGCTCAAACTTCTCCACGATGACGGACGAACGGTACGTCGAAAACCTTGTCGACAAAGGTTGCCGTTTCCTACTCTACGTCGATTATACACCCACGCAAGAGGGAACCGAAGAATGGACACTGACCGAGACGCAGAGAAACGAAGTCCCGCGTCTGATGGCTTCGTTCCGATCCAGATTCCCCGCCCTCTTCATTGCCGTACCGTGGGACGAGCAGCAGGCCGGCGGATGCCTCTCTTCCGGACGAGGATTCGTCCATATCAACGCCCAGGGCGACCTCGAACCCTGTCCGTTCGCACCCTACTCGGACGTCAACCTGAAAAACGTACCATTAAAAGAAGCCCTGCAATCCGAATTCTTAAAAACACTCCGAAGCAAGCCCGAACTCTCGACATACACAGGAAACGGCTGCGCCCTCTGGAAAAATCGTGATCAGGTGCAGTCATTTCTTCTTGATCGATAAATAGTAACGTCCTTGAAAACGGTTTTGTATAAACAATCGATTCATTCTAAGCTTTGCCTTCTTTTAAAAATGATTTGACATTGTTCAGAAAATCACTAAATTTCCGAAATCATTTACAAGGTGGAAAGGAAATTTGTATTGAGTCCTAGAGCACGATCCCAGATCGCTAAATCGGTTATCGTTATCCTCACAGTCTATTTATTTCTCCTCAGTATTAAATTGCTCGGTCATTCTTTTGAACTTTTTGGAGAAGGTTTCGCTCATACAATTATTCAAATGACGTCCAATCCCTTCGCAGGATTGATCATTGGAATCGTTGCAACAAGTTTGATTCAGAGTTCCTCAACAACGACTTCCATCGTCGTTGGTCTGGTCGCTGGAGGAGCCTTAACTTTATACAGTGCAATACCGATTATTATGGGGGCGAACATCGGGACGACTATCACGAATACCTTGGTTTCTATGGGTCACATCAGCAACCGTATCGAATTCAGGAGGGCGTTCTCTGCAAGCATTGTCCACGATTTCTTCAATATTTGTGCAGTGATCGTCATCTTACCCTTAGAATTACATTTTCATCTCATCGCAAAGACCGCAACTGAACTTGAGAAAGTTTTCTCAGGAGCGGGCGGAATGAAAATGTTCAATCCGCTTAAATTAATCATCGATCCCGCCATCAATGGGATCGATCATCTTTTATCGTATTTACCCTATGCCAGTATCATCGCCATGGTCATAAGTCTGGTGGTTCTGTTTGCATCCCTGACAATGCTAATCAAAACCATCCGCTCCCTGGTGCTCACAAAAATAGAGATCGTTATTAATAAATATCTCTTCCGAAACGATGCGCTGGGATTCATTCTGGGAATCATCATGACCTCCATCGTGCAGAGTAGCTCCGTCACCACATCTCTCATCATTCCCCTTGCCGGAGCAGGATTGATCACAATTAGACAAATTTTTCCCTACACACTGGGTGCTAATATAGGCACAACGGTCACCGCAATATTGGCTGCATTGGCGACTCAAAACAACATCGCCGTCACAGTTGCATTTTCTCATCTCTGTTTTAATATCTTCGGTATATGCATTTTCTATCCCTTGAGATTTATACCCATTTCACTCGCGGAATTTGTAGGTGCCAAAGCCAGTCAATCGAAAAGAAACTTGTTTAGTTTTGTCATTATTTATATTCTATTGCATTTTATACCAGTGGTATTAATCTTTTTATAGAACAGAACGGATAGGACTATCGAAGCAAACTGGAGGAAGCATCATGTGGCTCAAGCTTATCAATGCGTGGAAATCGGACAACCTGCTCGAACAGGCATGGCGACAATCTTACGAAATGTTGGACATCACTCATGAAATGTTTCTCGAAGCAGTACGGGTTTTACGCCAAAGCGATTCAACCATTATTAAAAAAGAAATTCGAAATAAGGACAAGATTGTCAATCGATACCAGCAGGAAGTACGCAGAAAAGTCATGACGCACTGTGCGCTGCAAGGTCCAAATGAATTACCTGGAGGTCTGGTGCTCGTCAGTATCGTCATAGATATCGAGCGAATCGGAGATTATACAAAGAATATTGTCGAACTTGCTGCGATTCATCCGAACAGATTAAAAGGGGGACTATTCGAAGAGAATTTACAGAGAGTCGAAAAAGCAGTAAAAGACAATTTTATCCGTACAAAGGAGTGTATAGAATCGAGTGACCCCTCCGTAGCTCTCAAGCTTTTAAAAGAGTATGCCTGGGTGAGTAGCGAATGTGATGAGAGATCCTTCGAAATAATACTCGAAAAAGACAAGAACATCCGCCCTGGTGATGCAGCAACGCTTGTGCTCTACTTCCGATGGCTTAAACGCGTCAATTCTCATCTTAGAAATATCACAACAAGCGTGGTCAATCCATTCGACCGTATCGGCTTCAAGCCAACTGAGCCTTCTGAAGATATTTAGTAACTTCGTAACGTATCAATAATTCTTAAACTTGAGGGATTCGAATTGTAAAGACACTTCCTTTTTCAATTTCACTTTCAACGCCAACATTCCCCCCATGCGCCTGCACGATATGCTTCACGATAGCCAAACCCAAACCCGTACCTCCGAGCGCTCGACTGCGGGCCTTGTCCACCCGGTAGAACCGTTCAAAAATGCGTGAATGATGTTCCGGAGCGATACCGCAACCGGTGTCGATAATGCGGACGACCGTCTCTTCATTTTCCCTTCGGCATTCGATGCGGACCGTGCCCCCCCGTTCGCTGTATTTCACAGCATTGTCGATCAGATTAATGACGGCCTCTTCCAGCAATGGAGCGTTTATCCATGCAAACAAGTCAGGATCGCATTTCACGAGTATCCGGATCTTTTTCCCGTTGGCCTTGTCCGTACAGACGGAAACCGCTTCCTCCAACACATCCCGGACAGACACTTTTTCAAACACAATTTGATCTTTTTCTGCCTCCTCTATTATCGAAAGATTCAACAGGTCTTCAATGAGGGCGTTGAGTCGGTCGACGTGTTTTTGAATGATATTCAGGAATCGCTTGGCATCCTCAGCGTTCTCGACGGCGCCGTCTTTCAGCGTTTCAACCGATCCTTTGATCGCCGTCACGGGCGTCTTCAACTCGTGAGAGACGTTGGCGACAAAATCCTTACGGATGTTTTCGAGACGCTTCAGGCGGGTGATGTCGTTCAATACAACGAGCGCGCCGATGATTTTCTTCTCATGATCGTACAGAACCGTCCCGTACGCCTGAAGGTATCGATCCTGAGTTTCGTGAATCACGATCTCTTTCTCGCCCGTCTTACGACTTGTCAGAATGCCCCGGATGAATCGGAGGAGTTGCATATTGCGTATGATTTCCTGAATGCTTTTCACACCGGCAATTTCGGCATCCACGCCGAAAAGAGAGGCGGCAGCCCGGTTGAAGCGTACGATATTCTCCTCCTCATCGATCACGAGGACCGCTTCTGTCATGCTGGCCAAGATACTCTCGAGTTCATTCCGCTGACGAATGATAGCGTGCAGTCGTTCATTCAACTCGGCGGCCATTTTGTTCATGGCGTCTCCGAGGAGCATGAATTCTTCCGGGTCGGAAATATGAACCCTGTGCTCCAACTCTCCGCGGCCGAATCTGAGGGCGCTCTCTTTCAGGGCGTGAATGGGTTTCTGGATGCGTCTGGAAAGCCCAATACTCATCAGCAGGGCGGCGACAGCTACGATCAATCCGGCCAGAACGATTCTCCGATACAGCGAAGACAACGTCTTCGATAGCATGCTTACGGATACGGAACTCCTCACGACCGTGCGGACCTCTCCGTCCCAACGGAGGGGAACGGCCACATACATCATTTCTTTTTTCAGAGTACTGCTGAAACGAGTGGACCGTCCCACATTACCATCATAAGCTTCCTGGATCTCCGGCCTATCCGCATGGTTCTCCATATTGGCCGGGTCTTCCTCCGAATCTCCGACCACTTCTCCCGAGGGCAGAATCACCGTAAAGCGTGTGCCGAGTTCCCCTCCTGAGGATACGCAAACCGATTGAATTCTTTCATCGCGTCCGAGACGCATATCCTCCAAAAGAATCTCTGAAAGCAGTCGCGAACGGGCTTCCAAATCCTCGGCCGTGCGCCCCAAGTAAAGTCCTTTCAGCGCCCCTGCTGCATACCAGCCGATGGCGACAAGAGACCCCAAAATAATGAGCATATACCAGGGGAAATACTGCCACACAAATTTCCTGCCCCGCTGCATGGCTTACTCCTTAAACCGGTATCCGATTCCCCGCACCGTCTCGATCAGGTGCCCCGCCGATTTCAGTTTCTTTCGCAATCCGACAATTTGGACATCCACGGAACGGTCCGTCACCGGATAATCGGTTCCTTTCACAGAATCGATAATCTGAGAGCGGGTGAAAACCCATCCGGGATGCTGAACGAGATGATGAAGAATGTGGAATTCCGTAGCGGTCAGCGAGATGGACTCTCCATCTACTTGTACCTCAAAACGCGTCGGATCGACTGTGATGCTCTGGATTTTGATTACGGAATCTTTTATCATCTCCGATTTTTTCCTGCGGCGCAGAATAGCCCGGATCCGAGCTATTAAAATGCGGGGAACGAACGGTTTGGTGATATAATCGTCCGCGCCGAGCTCGAGACCCGTGACGATATCGGCATCCTCCCCCTTGGCCGTTAACATCACAATCGGGATCGACGTCGTCTTCGCATCGTTTTTCAACATCTTGCAGACCTCGAAACCATCCATGCCCGGAAGCATCAAATCAAGAAGGATCAAATCGGGGAGTTTGGCCCGTGCCTGAGCCAAAGCATCTTCTCCTGACACAGCGGACGATACCCGATATCCTTCTTTTTCCAGATTGTACCGGATCAATTCAAGGATGTCTTCTTCATCGTCTACAGCAAGGATATGTTCTTTCGACATGAGAGACCTCGACTCGTTGAACGATAATGAAAAAATAAAGGTAGCGTACCACATTTGTGTTGCTGATCGGTCATTTTTTTCATGGAATAATTATTTGAAATTCTTATTATTAGAATGTACATTTTTTAACGCTATAGTATGGTACCAGACTATAAAGGATTTCTACCATGGTAAAAAAGACGTTGCCCCTTCTGTGGAAGGCTCCGAACCAAACGATTTAGCACCTACACACGTACGAGAAAAAGAGATATTGGTAAGGGACAAAAATTTGTACAAAGATGGTTTTGCCATGACTGTAAAAAGACATTTATCCTTATGGAATTGATGACACAGATGGAATTAACACACACAGAACAGCCTATAACTCATTGAAGATTATGATCACGAACTATAGGTTTAAGAAATTCAGCTTCAGTAGTATTAAGGGACACAATGGGAAAAGTCCTCTGCAATTAGCTGAATTCGATACTTCCAAACTCAATTGGTAGATGTTTTCAAAGAACAAATCAGATTAGTATTTCCTTATATGTTTGCCTTAAAAAAACACAAACGTGGTACGCTACCATTGAAAAAAA
>JBDRSZ010000113.1:0-8343 GCA_043824415.1 bacterium
GACCTCGTCGAGCGGAGGCAGAAGGAAGGATTTTAAAGGTTGGGCGGCGCGCGCTTCATCGTATACAACGGAAGATAAAGTCTCTGAAGTGACGGATTGTAAGAAAAGCCCACTCTTCTCTCTCTGAGGAGCGAGAACGATGTAGTCTTCCAGCCATCCCTGCAGTATGGCTCCCCAGTGAGCTTTTCCAACGTAGTATCGTTCTGCCATAGAATATTTACTTTTTACACAGTATCAAGAATGATAAAAAAAGATTGATAAGAAATTGGATTGAAATCACAATTGCGTTTAATATAAACAACGGCGTCTAATTTGTCAAGCAAAAAATGCAATCATCTTAAAAAATTTTTACTTTAAAAATATCATAATTAGAAATTTTTAAAATCTACTTAAACATCTCTTATCTTCTCATTAAAGAATTGAACGAATTCCTCCTCCAATCTGTCCATAACATCCAGAATAGACCGACTGAATCCCCCAAACAATTGGGTCGATTCCGGCTGCACCCCCAAAAGTAAGAATTTTTTACCGTGCTGCCGGATGATTTCTATTAGAAGAGAAATCGGAACCTTGTGCGTTGAAAAAGAAGGAACAAACTGCTCGCCGTCATTATCAGTGAACAATCGGACTTCTCCAGGGCCGCCGCTAAAATCTGTCGCATCCACAAATAGAAATGTCTGAACATCCTCTCGTTCAATGAGTTCCAACACGATTCCCTCCACACTTTTTTCATCCTCCGAAAAAATACGTTCTGCGAAACGCTCCTTCAAACGACGCGCCAGTTCCAACCCAAATCCGTCATCCGACCGGTCTCGGTTCCCCAGACCGATCATCACAACGGAATCCGGAGAAACGGATGCTCTCAATGACGAGATGATATCATTTAGTTTCATATCGAGATAAATGCTTCGTTACATTGTCCCAAAATTTATCTTTTCCAACATTGTCGACCGTAACAATATATCCATTCTTATCGATCAAAATAACCCTCGGAATGAACCACACTTCAAAATCCTTTAAAACACCCTCTTTGGCTTTCCATTTCTCCAAATGCGTATTGAGCCAAGGCATGGGTAGCTTGTTTTTACGGTATTCAACTACATCTTCCTTCTTATAATTCATCGATATACTTAAAATCGTGAAATCATCACGAGAGTAATCATCCCAAATTCTTGAAAGCGCCTCGCTCGTCGCCCTGCACGGACCGCACCATAAAGCCCAGAAATACATAATATAATCCTTGCCGAGCAGACTTTGTTTTGTAATTTGCTGACTCGGATCATCCAAAGAAACGAAGGAAAAATCGGGTACAGGTGCACCCGGTTTAATCATTCGCGATGGCGAAAATGAATAAACTATTCTGTCCTTATCACGAGTTCCTTCGAACTCTTTCAAATATTGGTTATAGTATTTCTCGAACAAATCATACTCGGCAAGTTGATCCGCTAAAAAGACCGCCGATTCCAACGTTATTGCCCTTATCGATGAATCGGGATGACTCGAAACAACTTCACCGATGTACTTCATAAACGGTCTGCCGTATTCCTGAAAAAATGTGTGCTCCTGTTTCAAGTCTGTAAACTGTTTCTCTATTTCACGGGCATAACCCAAAGCATTAATCAGCGTATTCGGATGATATGACCAGAGCGGTGAGTCAGGGGGAATTTCCCGTAAAGCCATTTCGGCAAGTTTCTTACTGACTTTGGCTCTCGGTTTTGCCCAAGCATCGTACAACGCGATTTGAATCCGTAAAATGATCCATCCCTTTCTTAGGAACGGATCCTGCTCATTTTCAATGAGTTCGTCCAACTCCTTGAAATCCTTCTTCCATCCGTAATTATTGGCATAATCGCTGTCGCGGATGCCCCGAGAGCGCCCTTCCAACACATAGTTGTGATAATCTGCATACCGCTTTGAATAGTCCTCATGAATGATGAAAAATTTCCTGGTCCTCTCGGATGCACGGATCAGCTCATATTCCGGTTCAGATTTTGATCTTCTCAGCAGTGCAGGATCAAATGTAATCGTGATTGTACTGTCTTTTCGAGTTTTAAGAACTGAGAAATAATCCCCTTCACGATCTGGTGTATAGAAATCAGCCAGCAATCCATTCACAGAATCTCCATCTTCATCAATCCTGTCTATTTGATAGGTAAAGTGGGTATCGTAGGTATCGAACGTCGCTTGAAACAAACCATCATCGTTCAGCTTGACATCTTTTTTAATTCCAAACCGATAATTCTCAACGTTATAGTCCGCCATGATACGAATCTCTTGTATGTCTTCCTTGTACCGGATGCCGCCCAATCGAACGTTGAGTATGATCGTATCCGGATTGTCGATGTACACCGGGAGTTCAAACGCCCTGTGATTGACTCCTGCAAATAAAAGACGATACAAGCCGGGGCGATGAAAACCCATTTCAAACGCGCCATCTGGACCCGTATGAAAATTCTTGAGAATATCCCGAGGATATTTCGTCATGTTGCTCAGCTGAAAAACATCAGCACGAAGCATGGGTCGATTATCATGACCGAGCAAACTTCCTTTGATGACGTATTGCCCATTCAAACTCGTCAAAGCATTAAAAATAATTGCCAAGACGACAATTCTAAAAACAGATCTCTCCCTCCTCATGGGTTCCTCCTCTCTTCAAAATATTGCCCACCGATAATAATGTAAAATGTATGAGAATAAAAACGATAGTCAAGTAAAAAATGTGGAAAAGTGAGGATTACAACCTTCGAGATATCAATTTCTTCTTCCGATACCCCTTTACCTGCTCCATGAAAATCTCAAGATCACTGTCCAAGTCAAAGGGCACGCCGTCGAAGTAGAAGATGCGGATGGGAAAACCGTTGTGGTCCTTGCTCACTTGAGGGTAGATGACCTCCGTCACGATTCCGTTCATGCACGTGAACGGGCTGATGTCTACGACACCGTCACATCCCGTATGGAAAAATGCGACGGCCTTGCCTGTATTCAGCGTCATCTCTCCCAATGCCATGTGAGCCGGCAGGTATGGCTGGCTGTACGCCAAGAGTGATTCAACGCGGGCTTCTTTCCGGTGCTTGAATATTTCCTCAAACGGCGCCTGTAGAGCCCGTTCGTCCACGTGCTGTATCCAATGCCGTACCCTCGCACTGGCCATCGATAAGCTGTTGCTCCGTCCTGTATCCCGAAATTTTCGCTTCTCCTCCCAATTCGTATACCACACCCACTCCGAAATGTCGGCCATCCAGACTTCGCCTCCCAGTGCCTCGATGCGCCGGATGATGGCCTGATTGCTGTAACTGTTGAAACGCAGATAAATCTCGCCCACAGCGCCCACGAGCGGTCTCATTCCTAATTCTTCGGTCAACGGAATGCTGAGGAATCGATCCCGGCTTTCTTCGAGTGATCGGACGAGCCGCTTGCGTTGAACCCTCGAACGCAAGGAACCGTCCGATAACACCGCAGAAATCCCCGCGATGGCCTCATCGTGGACGCGATCCGTCTCCCCCGCGTCCTGCTCATACGGCCGGATCATCAGCGTCATCTTTCTCAGAATATCCGAGGCGACAACGGCTCTCCATGCCGTTCGCTGAAACCGCGCGCTGTTGAGGCCGATCCCTTCGTATCCGTCGCTGCTCGTCGGAGAGAAGACGAGGGCATCCTCGTAATGCAATTCGTGGAGAACCTTTCGGAGAAACGGCGCGTACTGACCGAAGCGGCACGGACCGGAAGAAGTCGGAAGAAGAAACGCCGTCTTCGACGGATCAAAATCCTCCCGCTTCATGACCTTGAGAAAATTGCCGAGCGTCACCCTTTGTGGCAGGCATTCCTCTCCCGTCGTAAAACGGGCCGACAGGGAGAGCGTTTCATCGTCCGACTGGGGCGACACTTCCGCATCAATCCCCAGCGAACGAAAAGCCGCTGCCATCGCCTTCGCCCCTCCCGTACTCATCCTCGGAATGTACACGCACCTTCCGGCTAATGGATGAGACGTTTCCGTCTTTCGCTGTCCTAACATCATCTTACTGCCTACTGCCAATTGCCGACTGTTTCCTTCTTTCCGGTCTCCAGCTTCCGGTCTCCTGTCTCCCTTTTTGGGTCTCCTGTATCCGTTTTAAATCATTCCCTTGCTCTCGAGGAACGCCTCGATCCGCGTCATCACGCCCGCATCGTTGGCGTGGGCATCCAATTGAAGGAACAGGAAGGGTCTGCCCGAAGCCTTCTCCACATAGTGGCGGATATACGAATCCGGCCCGCATTTAAAATTGCTGATATAAATCAAATGAAAATCCGGATAGTCTTTCGTGAACAAGGCCGCCTGGAGTATTTTTCGTCCGTAATTCCAGAACATGTGATCGTGAACGGAGCGAATGTCCAAACCATTTAACGGAAGAAAGTCCATAGGAAGCACGTTCGCGCCGTAGAGATCGCGGAGCTTTGCAGGAGTGTTCAGATTCAGACCCGCATCGTACAGATTGTACGGCCTGCCCAGTAGAACGACGCAGGGCAGTCTCTTCTCTTCCATTTCGGCCAGCACGGCTCTTCCTGCTTCAGCCATCCTTGTCTGGAATTTTATCTGGGCATCATAGGCCGTTTGAACAGCCCGAGAATTTTCTTTCGGTTGAATCCCGAATCGGGCAATGGCTTCCGCTAATTTCCGTTCGACGAACATCCGGCCTGCACGGAATTGCACATTCGGGTAGAAGAGACGCTCCCGAATCCTCCTCATCGCAGGCGTATGTTTTACAACGAGCGGAATCGTCTGTCCCCAGGGACAGACAAACGACGCCACGCTGTCCGAAGGATCCTCCTCGTTTACTACGTTGGGCAGAAAGATAAAATCCGCATCCTGTTCCATCAGGTCCAACACATGACCGTGGGCGGCCTGAATGGGAAAACACGGCTCCGCCACAGAAGCTTCAACTCCCGCATGGATCAGATGCTGCTGGCTGGGACCGGAAAGAACCACCTCATACCCCAGGGTTTCAAAATAGGCCCTCCAGAATGGGAGTCGGTCATAGAAATAAAGCACCCTCGGAATTCCGACTCGCCCCCTCTTTCCAACCTCCCTGCTCCGTTCGCCATCCGTCGCATCGAACAGGAGATCCTCTCGAACCCGGAACAGGTCTAAAACGGCCGCTTTCCTGTCCGTCTTCGTGCGCTTACGGTACCGATCCGAGCATTTATCCCCCCAGTAGCTCTTCTCGCCCTCGACTTCAAACTCCTGGATCGCACACGCGTTCGAGCATCCCTTGCACGTAAATTCCCGCTGCTTCCACGAAACCCGATCCAAATCCCATCCTCTAAAAGCGGATACGCATCCGTTCTTTCCGGCGGACCGTGCCAGGAGCGCCGCGCCCACGGCTCCTAGGATACCGTTGTGTGGCGGAACCACGATTTCTCTGTCTAAAACAGTGGCGAAGGCCGCCGCCACGCTGTCGTTATACGCCGTCCCCCCCTGAAAAAAAACAACCTCTCCGATCCTCCTCTTCTTCACCACGCGATTGAGGTAATTCTGGACGACGGACAGTGCCAACCCTGCCACGATGTCTTCCTTGGGCACGCCCTGCTGAAGATACGGAACGAGTTCCTTCTCCATGAAGACCGTGCAGCGTTCGCCCAGCCGGAGAGGATGCTTGGACCGGAGTGCCAGCTCGGCAAACTCACCCCGAATCGCCACACCGATCTGCTTCGCCTGCTCCTCCAAAAACGATCCCGTCCCCGCGGCGCACGCCTCGTTCAGGCTGAAATCAACGACCACGCCGTCCTTCATCGAAATGAACTTCGAGTCCTGCCCACCGACCTCGAAGATCGTGTCCACTTCTCTATCGAGATATTTCCGGCTGATATGAAGTGCGCCCGTCTTGTGCGCCGTAATCTCATCCTTGACCACATCCGCTCCTACGAGCAGTCCGATAAGCTCCCGGCCCGATCCCGTCGTTCCAACGCCCCGTATTCGAACACGGTCGCTGATGATCGTGACCATCTCTTTCAAGCATTCCCTCACGATCTCCACCGGCCTGCCGTCCGTCATGCGATAGATGCCGTGAATGAGTTCGCCCTCATGATCGATGAGCGCTAAATTCGTGCTGACCGATCCCACGTCGATTCCTAAATAACCGTCGACACAACCGTGGTTATCGAGACGATACGGTCTGATCCTGTCCCTCAGGAGTCGAACCTTCTTCAGAGAAAGAGGCCTCGTTGTCGGATAATCCTTCTTCCCTTTTTTATTCAGATCCCTGCCAAAGTCGAGAGGATGTCTGCTCGATTCCCTGAATCCGTCCAGCGCGCAGCCGACGGCGCCCATCCATGCGTAAAGCTCCGGAACGATGAAATCACCCTCCGCGAAATCAAAGTGATTCCGGAACGCTTCGACCACGCCTCCATTCGCAGCCACTCCGCCGATAAACGCGACCCGAGGCTCGACCCGTTTCCCCTTCGTGACGCACCCTTTGAAATTCCGCACAACGGCCTCGCAAAGCCCCTTCAGCACCTCTGGAGGCTGGTAGCCCCTCTGCTGGGCGTGAATCATGTCGGACTTGGCAAACACCGAACACCTGCCGGCAATCGAAGCCGACCTTTTCACATCCTCGACGACTTCCCCGACTTCTTCGATTCTGTATTTCAACCGGTCGACCTGCTGATCAAAGAATGAGCCCGTGCCCGCAGCGCACTCGCCGTTCGTCTCGTAATCTAAAATCTGGATCTCGCCGTTTCCCTCCCTGGAAAGCAGGATATACTTGGAACGCTCTCCGCCCATCTCGAAAATCGTCTGCACATCAGGATAGAATGCTCCGACTCCCTCTGCGCTCGCTCTGAATGCATTCAAATAGCCAAATCCCCACGCCTCACGGCAGCGCTTCCCGCCCGATCCCGTGGCCCACACGCCGGCAACACGCTCTTCGGGCACCCTCTCGAAGAGATGTTTCATAAGATCCGCCAAGCACTCCAAGGGCTCGCCGCGATGCCGAAGGTACTCGGAAACAAGGAGCGACAACCCATTCAGAGAACGAGAAGGACGCATCTCGGGGAGAAAAAACCGGCCGGATTCTACCAAATCGGAGAAACCCGAACTCCCGTCCTCATCCCGAAAAAGGACAGCCAATTTGACGCTGATCGAACCGACGTCGATTCCGATCCAGACATTCTTCTTCATAGGGGAGACAATTTACAAAAAATTCGGAAAGATACAAGGGAAAGATATACTGTAACTTTTATAAAATTTTGACCCAATATTTTATCGCCGCTGTTCCGTGTTGATCCGTGGTGAATAATTCGGGTTAGGATTTTTAAAATCAACATCCAAGCCGGACCCGGCTCAACCTTCAGCGTCAAGTCGAGCAGGACTCATCATTCTGTGCGCGTTAACTCAGGGAAGCACGGCAAAAACCCGCGCAGGCGCGCCCGTTCCGTCCTTGATGAGCATCGGCATGACGTAGAGCACGGCCCCCGAAGCCGGCAGCTTGTCCAAGTTGGCGATGTTTTCCAGAGCAAGCTTGTCCGCCGCGAACAGAATTCGATGGACTTTGAAATCCTCCGACTTCCCGTAGTCGATGCTCGGCGTATCTAAAGCGATTCCTGTGATATTCCTTTCCTTTGTCAGAAACGCGACGGCTTCAGGAGAGAAACCCGGGAAACTCAGCTCAGGGATGGCTTCCATCCCCGTTTTGCTCGTCCCCAACACTTTTAATTTATCGGGATAGTATTTCGTATCAATCCCCGTGTACATGATGACCCACGCGCCGTCTGGAATCGTTCCGTACGCTTTCTCCCAATCCAAAATATCATCCACCGTCAACAGATAATCCCGGTTTGCGTCGCACTTCGCCACCACGTCGATCTTCACTGCCGGACCGATCCATTCCTCCAACGGAATCTGGTCCATCGTTCGCCCGTTCTCCGCAAAATGAATAGGTGCGTCCGCGTGCGTGCCCCCATGCTCTGCCGCGCTGTACGCATTGGCCGCGTACCAGTAGCCCTTGTCCGTGATCCCCCAGTTTCCCTTCTGCAACCTAAAAGGTTCTGCATTCGGCCAGTAAATCGTGCTTTCATCGTACACATACGTCATATCCAACATCTTCCCCCGAATCCCCTGCGTCTTCTGACACGCAGCAAACAGAAGAACCATGAAAAGGATAAGAATCCATTTACCAAGGAAACACTTTTTCCCGTGCATGACTCGCCCTCCTTTATGCCAAAAATGAAAATAACTCAAAATTTCTCCATCCTCTATAATAAACAAATTCTGACTGAAAAAATCAACTGTTTCGTATGGGATATACACAATAAATTAGGAAGAATCCCAACCGAATCATTGGAATTCAGGCTTCAGCCTTCCATGGTTGA
>JBDRSZ010000114.1:0-2076 GCA_043824415.1 bacterium
TATTCCGCTCCGCCGAATTTCTGCGTGACCCAGAGGACGTACCGGATGTCCACAGCGATGGAACGGCTGTACGATTCGTTCCACGCGAAGTCATTGATGGTGGCTTCGAAAGCGCGGTCGAAGTTGATGCCGACGAACTCGCCGCGGGCGTTGAGGACGGGACTGCCCGAGTTGCCGCCGGTCGTGTCCATGTTGTACAGGATGGCCGTGGGCACGCTCCCCAGCCTGGGGTGTTTGAACCTGCCGAAGTCTTTGGCTTTCACGAGGTCGAGCAATTTCTGAGGCGTGTTGAACGGCTCCTCGCCCGTGGTCTTTTCAACGACGCCTTCGACGGTCGTGATGGAGTTGTTATAGACGGCGTCCGCCGGAGTGTAACCGCGGATGTGGCCGAAGGTGAGCCGCAGTGTGCCGTTGGCGTCGGGGATGAAGTCCGTGCCGAGGAACGCCTGTTTGACATCGACGAACTGGGCGTAGAGTTTGTCGAGCGCGCCCCGGCGTGCGCGGTCTTTCTCCCTGAGTTCCTGATACGTCGGGTAGAGGTCGGCTGCGAGTTGGATGAAGGGATCAGTCATCTTCTTCACGTCCTTGACTGACTTCGTCAACGCATCTGCGAACGCATCCTTGTCCTTGAGGTTGGAAACAGCGAAGGCGTTCCGGATAAATTCATCGATGGCCGGTTCCGGATTCCTGCCGGCAATGATTTTTTTGACTGCTGGAATCTGCTGTGCCTCTGGAAGCCGGGCCGCGCGCAGGAGCATCTCCTTGAGGAGGATTTTATCCGTAGGTTCGTAGTAATCGTCGAGGGAACGCATGCGCGACTGTTTCGTACGCTGGAAGTTCCGGTCCATATAGGCGGATTCGCGCTGGAGGTCGGATTTCGCGCGCTCGAGTGTGGCTTCGTATACTGTGTAGCCGAGGACGAGGAGGACGGAGCTTCGGTTCAAGTAATTCAGGATGAGATCTCTGTCGGACGTGTTCCGGATTTCTTCATAGACTTTTCCGAGTTCTTGGAGGAGGCTTCCATAAGCTTTCTTCCTCTGTGGATCGGCTTCGATGAAGCGCTGGAGTCTTTCTTCCTCCTCCCGTTTCTGATCAACAAGTCGAATTCTATTCAGGCCTTTGAGCTTTCCTTTGTAGTTTTTCATTGTGTTGGCGAGACCCTTGATTCGCGACGAATGCTTGAGCGCCACGGCCCGGTCGAGTTCTCCCATCTTCTCCATCACTCCGATCTGCCATTCGTAGAGCTGGACGACATAGGGCATGCGGACTTCTTCCTCGTACGCGAGATAGTGGGAGGTTCGGTGCCGGTAGGTGCGTCCGGGGTAGCCGAGGATGAAGACGAAGTCTTCCTCATCCACGCCCTCGGGAGCGACCTTGAGGCATTTTTTCGGACGGTAGGGAACGTTCGCCGGGGAGTAATCTGCGGGAGAGCCGTCGGGTGCGATGTACGCCCGGAGGAAGGAAAAATCGCCGGTATGACGCGGCCACATCCAGTTGTCGACCTCGCCGCCGAAGTTGCCGATGGAGCGTGGGGGCGCGTAGACGAGGCGGATGTCGCGGAGGTAAGTATAGATGAAGAGGACGTAAGTCTTGCCGATGAACATCTCTGAGACGTCCGCCCGCTTGCCCGGATGTTGTTTTTCGGCCTGGACGACGATTTCCTTGATTTTCTGCTCGACGGCCTTCGTCCGCTGTGCGAGGTCCATCTTGTCGGAGACGACGCTGAGGACTTCGGCGGAGACGTCTTTGTACGATTCCGTGATGCGGACTGTGTAGCCTTTGGCCTCTACTTCTTCCTTCCGGCTCTTGGCCAGGAATCCGTTCTGCAGATAATCGTGCTCTTTCGTGCTCGCTCCCTGGATGCCCCTGTACGCCACGTGATGGTTCGTCAGGATGAGGCCGTCATAAGAGACGAACGAGCCGGAGGCGCCGCCCACGTTGCAGATGCCGTCGATGAGGCTGATGCCGTTGGGATTGAAGATGTCGATGGGGTCGAGCAGCATGCCTTTGGCTCTGAGGTTCAGCTTGTGGATCTCGCTGATGGGGTACATGCCCTCTTCGAACGGCGTGAAACCA
>JBDRSZ010000115.1:0-6993 GCA_043824415.1 bacterium
ATTACGACCGGTTTCGGGGACGGTTGATGTTCCCTGTACTGAATGCGTCGGGCCGGGTTGTGGGATTTGGCGGAAGGGTATTAAAGGAGGAAGCGGGAGTGCCGAAGTATATCAATTCTGCAGAAACGCCCATCTATCAGAAAGGCCGACTGCTCTACGGCCTTTTTCAATCCGCGTCGGGCATCCGAAGGGAGGATCGTGTGCTTTTGGTAGAAGGGTATACAGATCTGATGCGGCTTCATCAGTGCAAGCTTGACTGCGGAGTGGCAACATCGGGTACAGCCCTGACGGAGGACCAGGCGAATTTGATCTCCCGGTATACGAAGAACGTCACGCTCGTTTTTGATGGGGATTCTGCTGGATTCAGCGCGGCGTTGAGGGGCGTGGATGTATTGGTGGGGGCGGGATTGAATGTGGAAATCGTACGTTTGCCCGCAGGATCGGACCCAGATAGCGTATTGCATACTCAGGGCGCTGAGGGATTGCGCGGGCTGCTTACAAAAGCGCTGACCTTCATCGACTTTTATTTTCAGCGGGCGCAGGAAAAGAAGAAACTGAATACTCCGCACGACCGCGCAGAAGCCGCACGCTCGATTTTAGAGACAGTCGACCGAATTAAAGATCCTCTGGTGAGGAATCTGATGATTAAGGACGTGGCGGATAAATTTGGCGTTGAGGAAAAATTCCTTATCCTCCAGATTCGGAGGATGCAGAAAAAAGGAGATGTCGAAAACCGAGAACCGGAGACGAGATCCGCCTCGGGCCGGGAGGCGGCGGCGGAGGGACTTGTCCTGCTGCTCTTGGAGGATTTGGCCAGATGGGGGAAGGTTATTTTTCAACACCTTCATATCGATGATGTCAGGGGAAGGAATGTCCGCCCTATTGTAGAAGGTCTGTACGAGGATTTTATGAAAGGGAGCGTCCCAGAAGCCGGCCTTCTTTTAGACCGACACAGCGACGATATTCACGTCGTTCGATACCTCTCGAAGTTGTTATCGGAAGGGATGGACGATAGTGTGGATCGTTCTCAATTCGGCCTGGACTGTCTATTGAATGTACTGCAGGAAGAAACACAGGGAAAGATCCAACAGATACGGGAGAAGATTCGATCCGCACAGAACAGGGGAGAAGATGTCGCAGGTTACAGCAATGAATGGATGGAATGTCAGTGCAGGCTGGTTCGGTTGAAGGACGAAGTGAATCGGGCATGGAAAAAAAATGTTGAAATTTGATGAAAAAATTCTTATACTGATTTCGGGCCCATAGCTCAGTTGGTCAGAGCGGCGGACTCATAATCCGTTGGTCGGAGGTTCGAGTCCTCCTGGGCCCACGGCGTTCTTCGAAACAAGTGAATCTGAGGTTGGAGAGATTGATCGGTTTTTTAGGGAAGCGAATAGATAATTTAACGCGTTCCGTGACGAGATGGAGGATATTGTCATAGAGAGTGCACCTCAATGAGGTGCACTTTTTACATGGGGAGAGAGCAGGTACGGTTTGAATAGGAGGGTCCGTTGCAAAAGGAACTGAGCCAATTGGTGGAACTTCAGAAACTCGATTCGCAGCTTCTCCAGTTGGAGAGCCTGAGGGGAGATTTGCCCCGCCAGGTGGAACGTCTGAAACAGGAGCTTGATGAGACCAGACAATCTCATGAGGAGAAAGTGCAGAAACTCAAAGCCTACCAGAGAGAAAAGGGCATTGTGGAAATGGAGATCAAGGCGCTGGAGGGAAAGCAGAAGAAGTATCAGACACAGCTTTATGAAGTAAAAACGAATCGGGAATACGATGCGGTGACGCATGAAATAGAGTCCGTAAAATCGGAAACGGAGAAGAAGGAATCTCGATTGCTGGAGCTCATGGATTTGGAGACGGAGACTGCGGAATCAATCAAAACAACGAGTGAACACATCGAAACGCTGACAGATCTGTTCGACAGAAGAAAAACGGAGTTGGAACAGACGCTGGCAAAGACAGAAAAGGATGAGGCCGCGCTTCAGCATGAAAGGAATAAAATCGTTCGCATGATGAAACCGAGAATCCTGGCGACATATGACAGAATTCGAAAGGCCAAGAATGGTTTTGCCGTCGCTCCTGTCATCAGGAATGCGTGCGGAGGCTGCTACAAGACGTTGCCCCCACAACGGATACTGGAAATTCGGCAAATGGACCGCATGTACCTCTGTGAGGTGTGCGGACGGATTCTCGTTTGGGATGCAAGGAAATCGGAGGTTGCCGGCTGAGACTGGTTGCATACATTGACGGTTCTTCCGCGGGGAATCCGGGGGAAGCAGGATACGGCATCGTTTTGAAGGACGAAGGAGGGAAGGTCTTAAAGACTCTCGGACGGTATCTTGGTTTGATGACGAACAACGCGGCCGAATATGAAGGACTCATCGGCTGTCTTGAACTTGCCGCGCAATGGGGCGCCACTTCTCTTGCGGTGTATTCCGACAGCGAACTTATAGTCAATCAGATGAACGGAACGTATCGGGTGAGAAAGGAACATCTGAGGGCGCTTCACGATCGGGCTCTCACGGTGATAAAAAACGGGTCTATGCGTTTTTCGATAAAGCATATTTCGAGAGAAATGAACAAAGAAGCGGACGGGTTGGCCCGCCGGGCCGTCCGACTGCGGATGGAAGTAGAAGGAAATTCGTAAGGCTCCTGGGGCGGAACGGGTGATCGTTCCGGTCTGATGTTCATCAGACCGGAGAGGAAAGTCCGAACTCCACAGGGCGGAGTGCTCCGGAAATCGGAGGCGCGCCGATTCTCGTGAGAGCAGGATCGGCACGACGGATAGTGCCACAGAAAATATACCGTCCCGCTTTCTTTCATCTTATTTTCTGGATAGAATGCGGGATAAGGGTGAAAAGGCGAGGCAAGAACTCACCGGACCGATGGCGACATCGGGCGCACGGCAAACCCCACTCGGAGCAAGGCCAAATAGGTGAGGAGGCTGATCCGAAAAGACCGGGACAGACACGAGGCTGCCCGCCTCGTCCGACTCACGGGTAGGCTGCATGAACCCGACGGCAACGTCTGGTCAAGATAAATGATCACCATCCCGATTGAATCGGGATACAGAATTCGGCTTACAGTTCCGCCCGCAGGAGCCGTATTTTTAAACATTCGGAGGTCCGTACGTTTTGAAATGGGTCGTCACTGAACCTACCGATCGGAATGCGGTGAACGATTTTGTGCAAACGCTCATGGTGCCCAAAATCGTCGCCCGGATTTTGGTGAATCGGGGGATCCGATCTTTGGAGGAGGCCAAACGATTTTTCAAATCCGATTGGGATGGTTTGTACGATCCATTTTTAATGAAGGATATGGACCGCGCCGTGGACCGTATTGTTGCTGCCTTGGAACAGAAGGAGCGCATTTTCATTTACGGCGATTACGATGTAGATGGGATCACGGCAGTCAGTCTTTTGACGCTTTTTCTACGAAAAATGGGAGGCGAGGTCTTTTTCTATATTCCCGATCGTCTGAAGGAAGGGTACGGTCTCTCCGAATTGGGAATCCAGCATGCTGCAAATGTCGGAGCAGGTTTGTTGATCTCGGTGGACTGTGGGATCACGGGCGTGGAGGAAGTGGCTTTGGCCGGAAAGCTGGGAATCGATGTCATCGTGAGCGATCACCATGAGCCTGCAAAGATACTGCCGAAGGCCGAGGCTATCCTCGATCCGAAAAGAGAAGGATGCACCTATCCTTTCAAGGAGCTGGCAGGCGTGGGAGTCGCTTTTAAGCTTGTCCAAGCAGTGGTCGGTAAACTCGGCCTTGGGGAGAAGGTCTGGAGAGAGTACGTCGATCTCGTTGCCTTGGGAAGCGCGGCGGACATCGTTCCTTTGATCGATGAAAATCGGGTGCTGGTGAAAAAAGGGCTGGAGAAGATGAATCTCTTGGATCGCCTTGGAATCCGGGCGCTCGTAGAGAGTTCAGGATTGTCCGGGAAAAAAATCGGGACCGGGCAGGTGGTCTTTATTTTGGCTCCTCGCATCAATGCTGTCGGCCGGCTCGGAAATGCGGAAAGAGCCGTCCGTCTTCTGATCACGGACTCGGAACAGCAGGCGAAAAACATTGCCGGTATCTTGGAATCGGAGAATCGGAACCGGAAGAATATCGATGAGGAGACTTTCCAGGAGGCTCTCGGATTCCTCGAATCGGAATGCGATATTCAATCGGAACGGGCCGTCGTGTTGGCTCGCGAAGGATGGCATCCGGGTGTCATCGGGATCGTCGCTTCCCGGATTTGTGAACGGTATTACAGGCCGACGATCATGATTGCCGTGGAGGACGGCATCGGGAAGGGATCTGCGAGGAGCATCTCCAATTTTGACATCTATTCCGCACTCAAACGCTGTGAAGATCACTTGTTGGGTTTCGGCGGACACCGGTATGCAGCAGGGCTGACGATCGAGCTCGGCCGTATCGATGAATTCAAGAAAGCGTTCCACGCGGTGGCAGGGGAAATGTTAGAGGATGAAGACCTCGTCCAGAGTCTATGGGTCGATGCAGAGATACAACTCCCTGAAATCACGGAACAGTTTGTTCAAATTCTGAATCTGTTTGCGCCATTCGGCCCCCAGAATATGCGTCCCGTGTTTCTTTCGAAGAATATACAGGTCGTTGGCAGTCCCAGAATTGTGGGGAAGAATCATTTAAAATTCAGGGTACGGCAGGGCGGAGAGGTTTTTGACGCCATCGGTTTCGATTTGGGGGGGCTTTTTTATCGACTTGCTCCGGGAGAAGAAAATTTGGATATGGTCTTTGTCGTGGAGGAAAATCACTGGAACGGACAGGAGAAGATACAACTCCGCGTGAAAGATTTGCGGTAGGACTTACTCAACAAAACCGACGGAGGGTGTATGGCTTTTGATGAGTCAGCGAAGATCTGGAAAAACGGCAGGTTTGTCGACTGGAAGGACGCGACGATTCATCTTGCTTCCCACGTGATTCATTACGGGAGCAGCGTCTTTGAAGGGACGCGATGCTACAAGACGAAAAAAGGCGAATCGGCTATCTTTCGACTGAACGATCATAATCAGAGGCTTTTCAACTCTGCCAAGATCTACCGAATGACCATTCCGTACCGCTTGGATGAGATTAATGAAGCATGCCGTGAGATTTTGAGGATCAACGGCTTTGAGGAAGCCTACCTGAGACCGGTCGTCTATCGTGGGTACGGTTCTCTGGGCGTGGACCCCTCCAAATGTCCGATCGACGTGGCCATCCTTGCATGGAAATGGGGAAAATACTTGGGTCCGGAGGCGCTGGAGAAGGGCGTGGATGTGAGGGTTTCTTCCTGGAGTCGTTTGGCACCGAACACGATGCCTTCTCTATCCAAGTGCGGCGCGAATTATATGAACTCCCAACTCATCAAGCTGGAAGCTCTGCAGGATGGATATGTCGAGGGCATTGCGCTGACGGAGAATGGAACGTTGTCCGAGGGGAGCGGCGAGAATCTTTTTGTTGTATATCGAGGGATTATCCATACACCGTCTCTGGCCAGTTCGATTCTCCCGGGTATTACGAGAGATTCCGTCATTCGGATCGCCCATGACATGGGATTCGAAGTCGAGGAAGCGACGATTCCGAGAGAGATGCTCTATATCGCCGAGGAGGTGTTTTTCACGGGCACGGCGGCTGAGATCACGCCTATTCGTTCCGTAGACCGAATTCCTGTAGGCGATGGCAGCCGGGGGCCGATCACATACGCGATACAAGAACGGTTTTTCGGCATCCTTTCCGGAGTGATGGAAGATCAGTACGGATGGCTGGATTATTTATAGGAAGGGCAGACACGTTCTTTGAGAGATAATCCCTTCAGAATGCGTCAAGATGGGATGGAAGTATGAAGAAACGGCGAAGAGCCCGCGAGCTTGCATTGCAGGGATTGTATGCGAGCGAAATCTCGGGCAATGCAATAGATGTTGTATTAAAGGAGGTCTCCGAATGGGGAGACGGAGAGGATGAGGTCGTTGCGTTTGCTTCGGATCTTTTTAAAAGGGCCGCGGAACACAAGGCAGCGCTCGACGAGGATGTGGCTTCCGTTGTGGAAAATTGGGAATTCAAGCGCATCGCTCTCGTCGATCGGCTGATTCTTCGGATGGCCCTTTGCGAACTCCTCTACTTCGATGAAATCCCGCCCAAGGTCACGATCAACGAAGCCATCGACTTGGCCAAAGAATACAGCACGGCCCAGAGCGGCCGGTTTATCAACGGCGTCTTAGATTCACTCTATCAAACATTAAAAATCGAGAATAAAATAACGAAGAGAGGAAGGGGTCTGATCGAGTAGGGGATGCTTCGTGAATAAAGACATCATTTCTTTGGTTGTTGTCAACCTCATCCTCGTCAGTGTCTTTGTCATCATGACAAGGCTGGCTCAGTTTTTGAGGAAAAAAGGAGGGAGTTTGACAGTGGTGACTTTCGGTGCGACAGACGAGTTTCTGAGCAGGGATCAAAAAAAGGCGATAGAGGTCATCGTCAACAGGAATGCGGGCAAGAAGGAGGAAGAACAGAGTTCTTCGGACCCAAAATCGAAGGAGAACGGAAGGAGGATTGCTTGAGGCCCTCCGGAACTCAGGAGGCGCTTTCACGTTCAAGATTCAAGACGGTTGTCTTTAGCGGGAGTTTTCCATGTTAGGAAAAGCGATTAAAAAAATTTTTGGAAGCAAGCATGAAAAAGATGTCAAGCGGTTGACGCCTGTTGTCGAGGAGATCAACAAGGTCTTTGAGACGTTGAGGGAGCTGTCCGACGAAGAATTGAAGGGGAAGACAGACCTATTCAGAACGACGATTCGGGAGAGGATCGGGGCTGTACAGGAGGAGATCCGAAAGCTGAAGGATACGCTCAAAGCCGTGACGACGGAGGAGAAGATCGATTTTGAGGATGTGAGGCTGAAGATCGAAGCATTGGAAAAGGAGGAGAAGGAAAAGACGGAAGAAGTCCTCCGGGAAATTCTACCGGAGGCGTTTGCTGTCGTGAAAGAA
>JBDRSZ010000116.1:0-3566 GCA_043824415.1 bacterium
TTAAATGTAAAAAAAATATTGTAAAAATCCAAATTGTTTTTAAAAGTTTAACAACATGCGAAGAATTCATTTCAATTTGGGTCTGGCCAAAGCTACGCCCACAATTTCATCCGCGCCCGCTTTTCGCAGGACGGACGCACAGCTGTTCATCGTCGCTCCTGTTGTCGACACATCATCCACCAAGATGATGCGCCTCCCCTCCAGTCTCTCCGAACAGCGTACTTCAAACGCTTCCCTCACATTCTTTTGTCTCTCCAGCGCGGTCAGCTTTGTCTGTGTGGATGTATGACGATTTCTGACGAGAAGCCGGGAATTTATAGGAATCTGGATGCATTCCTCCATGCCTTGACACAACAACGCACTCTGATTGTAGCCCCTCTCCCGTTGACGTATACGGTGAAGCGGAACCGGCAACATCACCCCGTCATCCCAAGACTGAAAATATGTTCGGAGTGCCTCCCCTACAACCCTTCCCAAAAGAACGCCCAGCTTCCTGCCCATCTGGTATTTTATCCGATGTATGAGCGTCTCCATTTCGGGTGTGTAATCCCAGCACGTCACGACTTCATCAAAATGAATCTCTCCTGAAAGATGATGGAAAGCGGCTCGCCCCTTCTGGACCGTAGAATCGAGCAACCCCGTGAATTCATTCCAACACTCAGAACAGATGGGATTCGATCCCTCCGATCGTCGCTCACACAATAAACAGGTGGGAGGATAGATAAAATCCAACAGGCAGTCGTAGAAGTGGCTGAAAAAAAGGAAGGACTTTCCCGAACAGAAAGCCCTCCGAAAAAGTTCTCCGGAATGCAAGACTAAAAATCCCCTATACGCACGGCATCCTGTTTTTTTCTCTGCAGATCAATACCGATCTCCATTCCGAAGATGATTCCCTTGCTGCTTTTGGGCAAGAATAATCCCCGATTCATCACCCCGACGTCCAATACGAATCCGCCGGGCCGAATCCCAAATCCTAAAGAAGTGCCCAACCCGATCCGTCCTCCCATAGCGACTCCTATCCTCAGAGGCAGCCACGAGAGCCCCCTCCATTCCGCGCCCAAAGCGAACCGCGGCGTCGTGCCCACAAAGGCTTTTTCCTGAAATCCCTGGGAGTAATCTGCCGTGAAAAGAAAAGGTCCTGTTTCGTACGAAGCGCCCACCCTGAGCAGCATCGGCAACCGAGCCGAAATCTTCTCAGGTATCTCCGTCCACGATGAATCCTCGATCACATTCTCATCGTCAGTAATATCGTATACCGTTAAACCGGTTCCCCTGAGATATCCGACAGTCTTCGTCGAATCGTCCATCGTATACGAAACCGATCCGAGCACGTTTGCCAACCCGAGACTCACGGTCCATCTCTGACCGAACTGAGCAGCGGTGCCCAAATCAAGGCCTAAACCAAAACCGCCAAGGTAGCCGAAAGCGGCCTCATACTCGGCGTCCAGGTCGAAGCCGAACTCTGTTGTTGTAAAAGAAAAAGTGCCTTTGGCCGCGTTGGCATACGCCCCACCCCAGAGCAAACGGGCCGTTCCTCCCACGGAAAACGCATCAGCGAAAGAGACGCGGATCGGCTGTCCCCAGGAAACACTCGCCATTCCGATTCCCAATGCCTCATTATTCTTAATGCCTAAATCATACGTCTTCCCCAATTCATTCCCGGTCAATATGAAATCGAAAAGGGTTTTATCGAGCTGAAGAAACCCGCCGGCGTCCACGCCAAAGGAGAGTGCGAAACGCCCGATAGAAAAGGAAAAAGCTCTGACAGACGTGCCGATATTCAATCCCAACCCACTGTCGGGGATGTGACCTAAAATATCTTCGATGTCCTCCTGTGTCCAATGAACGCTTCCCTTGCCATCGCCCACGATGTACTTGTCGTACATCGACTTGGAGAAACTGTTGTTCCAGACACCCGCTCCTAAAGAGATGAACGTAAACGAAAATTTGGAGTTGTCCGGCAATCCCAAGTTCGCTGGATTCCATGCCACCGCGTGCACGCCCCTGGCCAGCGCCGTGTACGCGCCTCCCATGCCCAATCCCCTGGCAGTCATCTGTCCGAAAAGTCCGACAGGCAACAAGATGAATAAAAGAAGCGTTAGAACTCTGTCATGTCCCCCCATTCTCTCAAAACGTCCTGCGCGTCTCATGATCCACCTCCTTCCTCGTCATCATCCTTCGGAATCGTCGTTCGAATCTTCACCCATCCCTGAGCATGAATCTTGAGATAATCCTGGGGCCGGACTTTGGCCATCTGACCCTGCGTCCCGTTGAATATAAACCGCAGGCCGTAATACAGTTTTTCTTCTTCGAACAGAGAGATATCTGCTTGCTTGGTCAGCGTTTGATTCCACGGATTCAGCGCAGGCTGTGTGACGACAGCCGGATCGCCCGCGAGCGTTGCAGGATTCAAACCGATCGGACCGATGACGAGATCCGGAAAATCGTACAGCGTGCTGTCACCCCTGCTCTTCGAAAACAGGATGGAGACCTGAGCGCTGATGGGCAGATGATTCTCGATATCGGCCAGGATGCCTATTTCCATCAGATTCTCACGAATGCGATCTCTTATATCTTCATCGAATTCCAAGGTGTCCACTTCGGCTTTCGCCGTGTGGGAAGGAAGTGTCACGATCAACGGAGCCCGGAACACAACATTCCCGGAGATGGGATCATCGGCCGACACCGTTACTCCAGGACCGGCCTGCTCCAGCTTGGCAGTGCCGCTGATCAGAATCGTCCCAGGCTGGCTGTTGATGAACGCGGCCACATCCCTTCGAAATGTATATTCCGGTATGGGTCCGACACCCGACCAGGCTGCAATCGTCGTGTCGATCTGTATGGGCGGTGCAGCGGGACCCTTGAAATCGCTCCCACGAATTTCAAATTCAATATCCGCAGGAATCTTTATCCCGACGCGAAAAGTTACCGTCAGCTGGGCGGATTGGATCTGAAACTGCTCGAATGCCTCCGGGATGGGCGCATCGATCTCCACGCTGTCGAACGACGCATCGATCGCGTCGAACGTCCCCGTGACCGACTGGAATGCGATTTCCTCGAAGTGGAAATAGATGCGTACGTTGTTTCCGACATTTCCGCCTACGTTCGTATCATACCTCAGATAGTTTTTTCCGTTCCTGACCGGAGGGCGTAAAATGCAATTCTCCAGTTGGACCACATTTCGGTCGGTACGATTTGCGGGAATGTCAATCGACCACACCAGGGGCGTCACGCCGTTGGGAAGACGAATATCCAGAAACTGAAGATCGACATGAACCTCATAGGCATTCGGATTCTCATACTCGAAAACGATGTGGCCGCGCTTCAACTTCGACGTCGGATCGATGCGTACTCCGAGATCATCCATTTGCACGGAGTCCCTGTACGAAGCGCCGCAGCCGTACCGACGATCTTTGCCCGGAATGCCAAACCGCAGCACCTTGCTCACGACATCGATCTTTGCATCAGCCTCGATCTTGAAAATAACCTGATCGTTGGGTGCGTCGATCGCTATCTCCTTGACGTCATCCGCGAGTTCCGCCATTGTGAACGTCTTGTTAATCAAA